>JBJMJL010000134.1:0-4193 GCA_045806365.1 Gaiellaceae bacterium | reverse complement strand
ATCGGTCACGTCCAGCGCGGCCGTCACGTGGGTGGCCTTCAGCAGCGCGGCCTGGTCGACCAGGCCGCCGCGGGCGGTGTTGACGAGGATCGTCCCGGGGCGCATCGCGGCGAGCGCTTCGGCGTCGATCAGGTGCCGGGTCTCGGGCGCGAGCGGCGCGTGCAGCGAGACCGCGTCGGCGCGGGCCAGCGCCGCGCGCAGGTCGCCCTCGCGGCCCAGCAGCTCAACCTCCATCCCGAATGCCTGCGCGCGCTGGGCGACCGCCCTCCCGATCCGCCCCGCGCCGACGATCGCAAGGCGCGCGCCACGGAGCTCCAGGCCGAGCCAGCCCTGCGGCTCCCATGTGCGCCAGCGCCCGGCGCGGGCGTCGTCGCGCGCCTGCGCAAGCTGCCGCGCCGCGGCGAGCAGCAGGGCCATCGCGAGGTCCGCGGTCGCGTCGGTCAGCACGTCGCCGGTCGTGCCGACCACGACGCCGCGCGCCGCGCACGCGTCGACGTCCACGTTGTCGAACCCGACCGCGTAGTTGCTCACGACGCGCAGCTTCGGCGCCGCGTCGAGCAGCGCGCCGTCAACGCGCTCGCTGAGCAGAGACAGCAGCCCCTCGGCTTCGGCGACACGCGTGTGGAGCTCCTCGCGCGTCGGCGGCATGTCGCCGGGCCAGATCTCGACGTCCGCGTTCGTACGCAGCCGCTCGAGCGCATCGCCTGCGAGACGGCGGGTGACGAAGACCTGGGCCACGCGCCCGATTCTCGCGGTTGCGGCGCGGGTAGGCGGTGAAGCATGGAGTGGCTTTGGATCGTCGCCGTCCTTGCGCTGATCGTGCTGGGCGCCGTCGCCCTGATCGCGATCTTCACGAAGACCACGTCGGCCAGCCGCGGCGGGGTCGAGCATCCGGACGAGGACAAGCGCCGCGGCAACCCGCCGTTCGAGTCGATCGAGCGGCATTCGTAAGAGCCTCGGCCCCTATGGGTCCCCGCATAGCCGGCGCGATCGTCGCGCTCTTCCTGCTGCCGTCCACCGCGATCGCCACCTCGTGCAACGGCACGCCGAAGCGCGGCTGCCTGCTGCCGTTCCCGAGCAACGTCGCGCACACCAAGAAGGACAAGACGTCGGGCACGGGCCGGCGCGTCGCGCTGACGAGGGCCGAGCTCCCGAGGAACGCGAAGGGCGTGCCCGTCGATCCGACGGAGTTCAACCGCAACGACGGCTTCAGCCCCGGCCAGACGATCATCGTCCACGTGCCGTCGCTGAAGACCCAGGCCAACCTGAAGCAGTCGAAGATCGTCCCGTCCACGGACCTCGCGCGCTACCGCGACCGCAAGCAGCCGCTGCTGCTGCTCGACGAGAGGACCGGCACGCGCTCGGTCGTCTGGGGTGAGCTCGACGCCAACGCCACGAAGAACGCGTCGCGCAACCTGATCATCCACCCGGCCAAGAACCTCGTGCCGGGGCGGACGTACGTCGTCGTGCTGCGCGGCCTGAAGGACAAGGCGCCCAAGGGCATGTGGAAGTCGACGACGAAGGCGATCCGCAGGGCGCTGAAGCGCGCCCACGTCAAACGCAACAGCGTGTACGTGACGTTCGACTTCACCGTCGCGTCGGACAAGTCCCTCACGAGCCGCCTGCTTGCGATGCGCAACGACGCGTTCAAGCAGCTGGGCGACACCGACCTCGCCGACGGCAAGATCCAGGGCACGGCGCCGAAGTACACGATCACCGAGGTCAAGGACTTCACGCCCGACCAGAACTCCAAGCTCCTGCGCACGGTGAAGGGCACGTTCGAGGTCCCGTGCTACATGAACCAGCCGGGCTGCCCGCCGGGCGCGCGCCTGCACTACGCCTCGAGCGCCAAGGACGCGCTGCCGACGCAGATGCCGGGCAACGTCCAGACCGCGAAGTTCCAGTGCAACATCCCGCGCGCCGCGCTGGGCGCCCCCTCGCGGATCGGCGTCTACGGCCACGGCCTGCTCGGCGACGAGACGCAGGTCGACGAGGACAACATCCAGGACATGAGCGCCGAGCACGACTTCACGTTCTGCGGGACGCAGTGGAGCGGCATGGCGCGCGAGGACGTTCCGAACGCGGTCCAGATCCTCGGCGACTTCTCGAAGTTCCCGTCGCTGGCGGACCGCCTGCAGCAGGGGATCGTCAACACGCTCTACCTCGGGCGCCTGCTGCGTCACCCGCAGGGCTTCGCGGCCAACCCCGCGTTCGCCGGTCTGCTGGACATCAGCGAGGAGTACTTCGACTCCAACTCCCAGGGCGCGATCCTCGGCGGCGTCACCACCGCGGTGGCGCCCGACTGGAGCCGTGCCGTGCTCGGCGTGGCGACGATGAACTACGGCGTGCTGCTGCCGCGCTCGACGGACTACGCGACCTACGAGGCCGTCTTCGCGCCCGCCTACCCCGACCCCGGCGTGCGGATCACGATCCTCGCGCTGGCGCAGATGCTGTGGGACCGCGGCGAGACGAACGCGTGGACGCAGCACATGACGACGGTCCCGCCGGTCAACACGATCCCGCACCAGGTGCTGCTGCACGTGGCGGTCGGCGACCACCAGGTCGCGAACGTCATGAGCGACGTCGAGGCGCGCTCGATCGGCGCCTCGACGGCCGAGCTGCCGGCGCGGTCCAACGACAAGACGCCGCTGTTCGGCATCCCGCGGATCTCGACGTATCCGTTCAAGGGCAGCGCGGCGATCGTCTACTGGGACGGCGGCAACCAGACGCCGCTGCCGCCGGTGACGAACGTGCCGGCCAGCGGCGGGGCCGACCCCCACTCCTTCCCGCGCAAGACGCCGGCGGCGCGCCAGCAGAAGTCCGACTGGCTCTCGTCGAACGGATCGCTGACGGACGTCTGCGGCGGGCTGCCGTGCCGGACGTTCAACTTCAGCGGGTAGCGATCGCTTAAACGAGTCACGCCCCGGGAGCCGGCGGGATATGAGGCCGGTCCTGCGGGGCGTGCCCTGGGGAGGAGAGGTACTGCGCTGCAAGCGTCGCAGGTGGCGATCAAGACGTCCAAGACGTAGTTCCGCTTGCATTTATATGCTCTGCTTATGGAACTCCGGCAGTTGCGCTACCTCGTCGCGGTCGCCGACGAGCGCCACTTCACGCGCGCGGCCGCGCGCGAGCACGTGGCTCAGCCTGCGCTGTCGCAGCAGATCAAGCGACTCGAGGAGCAGGTCGGCCTCGCGCTGGTGGAGCGGACCACGCGCAGTGTCGCGCTGACCGACGCGGGCGAGCTGCTCGTCGCCCGGGCACGGCGCGTCCTGAACGAGCTCGACGCGGCGCAGGCCGAGCTGGAGGCGTTGAGCGGCGTCTACATCGGGCACGTGATCGCCGGCGTCCTGCACACGATGGGACCCGTCGACGTGTCGCTCATCCTGGCGCTGTTTCGCGAGCGCCATCCCGGCGTCGAGCTCACCGTGCGCGAGCACTCCAGCGAGGAGTTGGCCGCGATGGTCCGCGACGACGAGGTCGACCTCGCGTTCCTGTCGGTGACCGAGCGGGTCGAAAGCCAGGGCCTGGGCCTGCATCAGCTGGTGTCGGAGGAGCTGGTGCTGCTGGTCTCACGATCGCATCCCCTCGCCGCCCGCCGCCGCGTGCGCATGGCCGAGCTCGCGGGCGAGGAGTTCATCAGCTACCGCGAGGGCGCCCGCCTGCGCGAGCTGCTCGAGTCTGCCGGGCGATCGGCAGGCTTCGAACCCCGCGTGACGCTCGAGTCCAACGAGAGCGGGCGCATCCGCCGGCTCGTCGCGCGCGGGCTCGGCGTCGCGATCCTCCCGCGCTCCGACGCCGAGCGGCCCGGCGCCGACGTCGCCGTCTGCGCGCTGGTCGAGCCCGCGCTGACGCGCGACATCACGCTGGCGTGGCGCGAGGGTCGACGGCTGGCGCCCGCGCCGGCAGCGTTCCTGGAGCTGGCGCGCGAGACGTTCAGCTCCCCCAAAACCGCGCTACAATTCGACGTACGCCGCGGGGTGGAGCAGTCTGGTAGCTCGTCGGGCTCATAACCCGAAGGTCGCGGGTTCGAATCCCGCCCCCGCTACTCCCGAAGCCCTCGTCAACTGGAAGCCGGAAAGCCCCGCAAAGGGCCTCAAATTGCAACCAGACCGACGGGGGCTTCGGCCTGTCCTGGCACCGGTTCTCTCGGCCGCCGTGGTTCCAATGTGGTTCCAATTCGGGGTGGGAGGCCG
>JBJMJL010000133.1:0-9478 GCA_045806365.1 Gaiellaceae bacterium | reverse complement strand
CGCGCCTTGAACTCGTAGAGGTAGAACGGGAGCGGCTCGCAGGCCTTCGCGGCGGCGGCGAAATGCGCGAAGAGCGACTCCTCGTCGAGGGCGTAGTAGGGCGGGCCGATCACCGCCACGGCGTCCGCACCGGCTTCGACGGCGTGCGCGGCAAGCGCCGTGGTGTCCGCCGTCGTCTGCGCGCCCGCGTGGACGGCCACCTGAAGTCGCCCGCCGCCGGCGGCGACGAAGAGCTCCGCCGCACGGCGGCGCTCGTCGAGCGAGAGCAGGATTCCTTCCCCCGTCGTGCCGAGCGCGAGCAGTCCATCGAGGCCGCCGGCCGCCAGGTAATCGACGTACGGCGCGAAGGCGTCCTCGTCGAGCGCGGTCCCGCCGTCGCGCAACGGGGTGACTGCAGCGGCCAGAGCACCGCGCAGCATCCGCGCAACTCTATGCTCAGCGCCAATGTCCGCCCTGCGCATCGAGCGAGACGGCCCGCTGCTGCGAA
This sequence comes from Gaiellaceae bacterium, assembly GCA_045806365.1. GTDB lineage: Bacteria > Actinomycetota > Thermoleophilia > Gaiellales > Gaiellaceae > 3-1-20CM-4-69-9. Next base: position 8,991 of record JBJMJL010000133.1, on the reverse strand, counting down.
TCACGATCGCGCGCCCGGAGCGCCGGAACGCGTTCGACGCAGCGTTGATCGCCGAGCTCGCGGCGGCCTTTGCCGACGTGGGCGATGCCCGCGCGGTGATCCTGGCCGGCGACGGCCCGAGCTTCTGCGCCGGCGCGGACGTCGAGTGGCAACGATCGTCGATCGAGCTCAGCTTCGAGGAGAACGTCGAGGACGCGCACAGGCTCTACACGATGTGCGAGACGATCGACCGTTGCCCTGCGCCGGTCGTCGCGCGCGTCCACGGCTACGCGCTCGGCGGCGGCTCGGGGCTGGCCGCTTGCGCCGACATCGCGCTCGCGAGCACCGACGCCGTCTTCGGCTTCTCGGAGGTCAAGCTCGGGATCATTCCGGCCGTGATCTCGCCGTTCGTCCTGCCGAAGATCGGACAGCACGCCCGCCGCTACTTCCTCACGGGCGAGCGCTTCGACGCGCAAACGGCGTTGCGGATCGGGCTCGTCCACGAGGTTGCGGCGGACCTCGACGCTGCGGTGCAGCACGTCGTCGAAGAGCTGCTCTCGTCCGGCGCGCAGGCGGTGCGCGCCGCGAAGCAGCTCGTCCGTGATCGTCCGCCCGGCCAAGAGACGGCGCAGCTCGCCGCGCGCATGCGGACGAGCGAGGAAGGCCAGGATCTGCTCCGGGCCTTCCTCAACCGCCGCACCGCTAAGGAAGGGTGATCGTTCCGGACGTCTTGCCGATCGCGACGCAGGCGTGGAGCGTCACTGTGCCTGTGCCGCTTCCCGTCGCTCCCGCGAACATGCCCGTCCCGCCCAGGATCGTTTCGTTGATGTCGAGGAACTGCGGGTTCCCGGAAACTCCCGGGAAGCAGATGCGGCCGTGGTTGCCGGAGTTGCCGGGCGAAGTAAACGCGAAGCCGCTCGGCTGGTCCTCGATCCGAATGACGAGGGTGCTGCCGTCACCGAACGTGACCGTGCGAATGTGGCAGCCGAACCCGCAAGCGTTGAACACCACGACCTGATCGTCCGACCGGCCCAGGTGGCTGATGCTGGCCGAGCCGCACGACGTCCCCGGCGCGCACCCGCCGAACGGTTCGATGTACGTGGCTTCGTACGACAGGGTTGTCGCGGCGGTTGCCGACGACGCCACCACGCACGCGGCTGCCGTGCACGCCGCCAGCGCCAATAGAAGTCTGTTCATTGTCATCACCTCCTCACCATCAGACCTAGAGCAGCGTGCGCGCATGGGCCGCGCGCGGCAATCCCAGAAATCTGGGGTCTACAGTGCGGCGCGAGAGGTCTATGGTTGAGCGATGGCGACTGAGCGGGAGCTATCTCGCTGCCGCGACCGGCTCCATGATCTGAGCGGTTCCAGCGTGGATTGCGAAGCGCTTCGCCGCGAAGCGATCGCGTACTTACAACAGACGATCGGATTCGACCGTTGGTGCTGGCCGCTCGCCGATCCCGAGACTCTGGTCACGAGCAGCGGCATCGCAGAGCACAACTACGGGCCGAGCGTCCCACGCTCGCTCCAGCTCGAATATTCGACGGACCGGTTTGCCGCCAAGCCCCTGCTCGCTCGACAGACGAGACCCGTCGCGAGCCTGCAGGGCGAGACGGGAGGCGACGTCGCACGATCGGCGCGCTGGGACGAGATCTTGCGGCCGGCGGGTATCGGCGACGTCGCGATCCTCGCCTGTCGGGACGCCCAGGGCTGCTGGGGCTGGATCGAGGTCTACCGCGACAGCGCCGATCCCTCGTTCGACGAGGATGCGCTCAGCCTGCTCGAGTCCGTCTCGCCGGCGATCGGCTCGGCGCTTCGCCGCAATGCGATGCACCCGCGTCGAGGCGACGTCGTCAAGCCCGGCCCGCCCGGGACGCTCGTCCTCGACCGCGACCTCCGGCCCGTGAGCTGGACGGCCGGCGCGCGTGCCTGGATCGACTCTCTGCCGTCGGCACAGCTCTTCGCAAGGTGGGGCATGCTCCCCTCCGTCGTCTACCCGACCGCGGTGCTGGCGCGTCAAGGGAAGACGGATGCCGCCCGCGCGCTCGTCCAGGCAGACGACGGACGCTGGGTGACGATCGAGGCGGCCGCGCTGGAGGGCGAGCGCGAAGGCGAAGTCGCCGTGAACCTTCGCTCGGCGACCCCGAATGAGACGTTCGACCTGCTCTGTCGCGTCTACGCGCTTTCACAGCGAGAACGCGAGGTCGTCTCGCTGCTCGTGACGGGGCTCGACACGCGGGCGATCGGCAAAGCGCTCTTCATCTCCACGCACACGGTGCAGGACCATCTGAAGTCCGTATTCGCCAAGACCGGGATTCACAGCCGACGCGAGCTGCTCGCGACGCTGGCCGCCTCAGCCGACTGACACCGAGACAGCGGTCCGCGCGTTAGCGTGGCGCGCGTGCGACGACTGCTCGTACTCGTCGGCGCGATCGTCCTCGTCGACACGATGTTCTTCACGGCGCTGACGCCGTTGCTGCCGCACTACGTCGACGAGCTCGGCCTCGGCAAGGCGGGTGCCGGCCTGCTGCAGGCGATGTACCCGCTCGGCGCACTGCTCGCCGCGATTCCCGGCGGCATGGCGGCGGCACGCTTCGGCGTGAAGCCAACCGTACTGATCGGCTTGTCGCTGCTCGCTCTGACGACGGTCGCATTCGGCCTCGCGGACTCGGTGTGGGCTCTCGACGTCGCGCGCTTCGTCCAGGGCATCTCGAGCGCCTTCTCGTGGACCGGCGCGCTCGCGTGGCTCGTCGCCGCTTCGCCGCCGGGCCGCCGCGGCCAGCTGATCGGCTCCGCGTTCGGCGCTGCGATTGCCGGCGCCCTGTTCGGGCCCGTGCTCGGCGCGATCGCGTCGTTCACAGGGACGGCAGCTGCCTTCGGGGCGGTCGCCGGCCTGGCGGTGATCCTCGCGATTGCCGCCTGGCGGACGCCTGCAGCGACGCCGGATGAGCCGCAGCCCGTGCGCATGCTCTTCCACTCCCTGGGCGTGCGCCACATCCAGATCCCGATGTGGCTCTGCCTGCTCCCCGCGCTCCTCTTCGGGAACCTCTCCGTGCTCGCGCCGCTGCGCTTGTCGGACCTCGGGTGGGGAGCGGCGGCCGTCGGCGCGACGTACCTCGTCATGGCGGGGCTCGAGGCGGCGTGGGCGCCGATTCTCGGTCGTGCGTCCGACCACTTCGGACGCTTGCCCCCGCTGCGAGCGGCCTTGCTGGCTTCGACGATCGTCACGCTGCTGCTGCCATGGCCGCACAGCGCGTGGCTGCTCGCGCTCGTGATCGTCTCTGCCGGATTCGCCTTTGGCAGCTTCTGGACGCCCGCGATGTCGCTGATCACCGACGAGGCCGAGGTTGCCGGGCTCGACTACGGCTACGCGTTCGCCCTCGTCAACATCGCCTGGGCGCCGGGGCAGGCCGGCGGCGCCGCGATCGGCGGCGCGGTTGCGTCGGCGACGAGTGACACCGTCGCGTATCTCGGGTTGTCGTGCCTCTGCTTGCTGACGCTGGTTGCGATCTCGGGCTACAGAAGGACGGCTGCGCCGCTCGCCGCCGAGCGGTAGAGCGCCTCGATCACGCGCACCTGCCCGAGCGCGTCGGCGCGGCCGAGCACCGGCTCTGCGTCACCGCGCACCGCAGCACTGAAGTTGTCGACCTGGAGGAAGTAGCGGTCGATGTCCTCGACGTCGATCCGTTCCCCGTTGAGGTCGACATGCGGATCGTGGCAATGAACGGGATCAGCCACGACGAGCGTCCCTTCGGAGCCGACCGCCTCCAGGCCCTTCCCCTCCGGCAGGTCGAACCCGCAGTGGAACTCCCCCAAGACGTCGCCGGCGAACTCCAGAACGCCGGTGAAGCCGACGTCGACACCCGTCACGCCTGTCCGCTGGCGTCCGAAGACGAGCGTCGGCTCGCCTGCGAGCAGCCGCTGCATGCTGATGCAGTAGCAGCCGAGATCCATGAGCGCACCGCCGTCGAGCTCGGGCAACATGCGCACGTCAGCGTCGTTGGCGAGCGTGAACGAGAAGCGCGAACGCAGCTGTCGGAGCTCGCCGATCGCACCGTCGCGGACGAGCTGCGCCGCCTTTTGCGTCTGCGGATGATGGCGATACATGAACGCTTCCATCAGCAGCCGGCCGGCGCGGTCGGCGGCGTCGAACGCGCGCTCGACGGCTTCGACGCGGCGGTCCAGCGGCTTCTCGCACAACACGTGCTTTCCCGCCTCGAGCGCACGAATCGACCACTCGACGTGCAGCGAGTTCGGCAGCGAGTTGTAGACGACCTCGACGTCGTCATCGGCAAGCAGCTCGTCGTAGCTGCCGTACGCGCGCCCGATCCCGTGCTCGCGGGCGTAGCTGTCGCCGCGCTCGCGGTCGCGGCTGGCAACGGCCACTACTTCCGTGCGCTCGCTCTCGCCGGCGGCGCGGAGAATCGCGTCGTTGATGCGGGCCGTCGAGAGAATCCCCCACTGCACCGCTGCGTTCATCGTCATGCTTCCTCCCTGGGCCGAAGGACCGGATAGAGCGACCGGAAACGCTCGTAGCCGTGCTCGTAGACGGGACGCCACCGCGCGTCAGGCTCGACAGTCTCGCGAACTCGAACGCAGGCCGCGACGGCCTCGTGCGCGTCCGAGAAGACGCCTGCGGCGATGCCCCCGAGAAGTGCCGCTCCAAACGCGGAGCCTTCGTCCGCCGCCGTGCGCTCGAGCGGGAGATCGAGCACGGACGCGAGGATCCGCAGCCAGAGATCGCTGCGCGCACCGCCGCCGGAGACGCGACCCGCGCTCGGCTCGACGCCGAGGTCCTTCAGCAGCTCGAGCGAGTCGCGCAGGCCGTACGCAACACCTTCCAGAACCGCTCGGGTCACCGCGCCTCGGTCGTGGCGTAGCGTCAGCCCGGTCAGAGCGGCGCGGGCATGCGGATCCGCATGAGGCGTCCGCTCACCGGCGAGGTACGGCAGGAACATCAGGCTCTCCGCGCCGGGGGGCCAGAGCTCGGCCGCCGCCGTGAGCGCGCCGTATCCGTCGCTGCCCAGAAGGTCACGCAGCCAGCGCAGCGATCCCCCCGCCGAGAGCATCACTCCCATCGCTTGCCAGGCGCCGGGGACGGCATGGCAGAACGCGTGCACGCGCGCCTCCGGGTCGGCCGCATAGCCGGGCAGTGCCGCGAACACCACACCCGACGTGCCCAGCACGATCGACAGCGGCCCGGGCCGATCGACGCCGACCCCCAAAGCCGCCGCGGCCTGGTCGCCGGCGCCTGCGGCGACCGCCACCCCGGCGCGAGTATGCCCCGACACATCGGGCGATTCGAGCGCGTGCGGCAACCAACCGGGATCGAGGTCGAGCTCCTCGAGCAACTCGTCGCTCCACCGACGGTTGGCGACATCGAAGAGCAGCGTTCCCGACGCGTCCGAGACGTCGCTCGCATACTCGGTCGTCAGACGGAGCCGGACGTAGTCCTTCGGCAGGAGCACGTGCGCGATTCGCCCGAAGACGTCCGGCTCGTGCCGGCGAAGCCAGAGCAGCTTCGGGGCGGTGAAGCCCGCGAGCGCGCGATTGCCGGTGAGCTCCACGAGCCGCGCGAACCCGATCCGCTCCTCGATCTCGGCGCACTCGCGCTCGGTCCGCTGGTCGTTCCAAAGGATCGCCGGACGCAGCACACGGGCGCGCTCGTCGAGGACGACGAGCCCGTGCATCTGCCCGGAGAGGCCGATCGAGGTCGGCTCGGCGCCGAGCGCGGCGAGCGCGCGCTCGGCCGCGCGCCACCAATCTTCGGGATCCTGCTCGGCCCAGCCGGGACGCGGCGTCGAGAGGTCATATTCCGCCTCGGCACGTCCGAGCACTTCACCTTCCGGCGAGAGGGCGAGCGCCTTGACGCCGGTGGTGCCGACGTCGAGGCCGACGAGCCGCCTCACCCGCCGAGCGCCGCGTAGACGAGCTCGTAGGCCCGCACCGCGTCTTTGCGCATCTGTGCTTCGCGCAACGCTGCATCGTCGATCCTGCCGGCGGCCGAATCGATGAAGCGCCACTGCAGCACGCTCCTCCTGACAGCCGCGACCGCGTCCTCCGTGTACGGATAGAGGTCGAAGCCGAGCCTCTCACCGTTGACCCCGTACCCCGCGCGACGCAGCTCCACCGCGAGCTCGAGCGTCTCCATGAACGCGGTTGCGCCGACCATGTTGTCGTCGTCGAAGCTGCCCCAACCCGAGTTCGCGTGCTGGTGGCCGAGCAGACCCTCTGCCGCCAGCATCGCCGCGTATTCACCCAGGTTCTCGCCGTTCATGATCAGGTGCTGCCAGTCCATGTTGACCTTGACGTTGTCGAGTCCCTGGCCGCGCAGCTTGTGGATCACGTGCAGCGTCATCCCGATGTTCCTCATCAGGATCTTCATCGCCGGCTCCGAGTTCTTGTGCTCGAGGAAGAGCAGGATCCCGTGGTCCTTGCAGCGCAGCGCGGCCTGTCCGATCCCGTCGACGAGCCACGCCCACGAGTCGGCGTACGGCGTCTGAAACGGGTAGTTGTAGCCCTCCACGCCCGGCCAGATGATGAAGTGGGCGCCGAGCTCGCCGGAGAAGTCGACCGCCTCGAGCGTCCGCTTCACGGCTTCGTCGCGCGTGGCCGGGTCCGGCGAGACGAGACCCCCTTTTCCGAACCGCGGGTCGAGATGGAGCCCCGTCGCGATGCAGTAGACGTCGTGCCCGTCGAGCGCCCCTCTCACCTCGTCGAGGTTCTCCGCATTCAGCTCTTGCGGGTAGTGGAACTCGTAGCCGTCGATCAGGTCTCCGAGACCTTCGACAGCTTCCCGCACGCGTTCGGCAGTCGTTTCGCCCGCCCTCTGCGGCTGGTAACCGCCGGGCACGAAGCGTGTGACCATGGGCCCAAGCGCCCAGATTCCGAGCGAGGTCTTCATGGCGCGCAGCCTAGTATCTCCGCGTGTGCGGCAGACAAGTGGTGGGCGCACCGTGACCAATGCCGAGGCGCGCGAGCGGGCTGCAGCCATGCTCGTCGAGGCCGGGATCGTGCTGACGCCACATGAGCGCGAGCACATCGAGATCGCAGACTTCGGTCTGCGCCGGCTCGACGAGATCGGCCTGCAGATCGTCGTCTACGTGAACACCGATCGCGTGTGCGCGAAAGAGCTCGTCCTGTTCCCGCACCAGCGCTGCCCCGAGCACCGGCACCCGCCGGTCGAGGACGAGCCGGGAAAGGAGGAGACCTTCCGCGTCCGCCGCGGCGTCGTGCACCTGCACATCGAAGGCACAGGCGACATCCTGTTGAGGCCGGGCGAGCAATACACGATCCCGCCGAACACGCTGCACTCGTTCGAGGCAGGCGACGAGGGTGCCATCGTCTCGGAGTTCTCGACGACGAGCCGCGACGCCCTCGACGTCTTCACCGACCCCCGGATCGTGCGCTAAGCAGCGGCGACCGCGTTCCGCAGCACGCCGATCCGTTCGACCTCGCATTCCACGACGTCGCCGATCTCGAGAGCGCGGGCCGGGTCCATGAAGTAACCGCAGCCCCAGGGCGTGCCGGTCAGCAACAGGTCACCCGGCTCGAGCGTGAAGCTGCGCGAGCAGAACGCGAGCAGCTCGGCGACGCCGAAGAGCATCTCCGCGGTCGAGGAGTCCTGCATCAATTCGCCGTTGACGCGGGTGCGGAGCGCAAGCACCTGAGGGTCCGGGATCTCGTCGGGCGTCACCACGACTGGGCCGATCGGGCAAAACGTGTCAAAGCTCTTGCCGCGGGTCCACTGACTCTCGGAGAACTGCACGTCGCGCGCCGAGACGTCGTTGCCGACCGTATAGCCGAACACGTAGTCGAGCGCCGCACGAGCCGCGACATTTCGCATCCGGCGCCCGACGATCACGCCGAGCTCGACTTCCCAGTCGACCTGCATCGTCAGATCGACGTCCACGACGATCGGGTCGTTCGGCCCGGTGACGCTCGACGGGAACTTCGCGAAGACGAGCGGACGCTCTGGTTGCGGCAACTTCGACTCGCGGATGTGGTCGAGGTAGTTGAGTCCGATTCCGACGATCTTCCCTGGCTGGAGCGGCGCTACGAGCTCACCTGCGACCGCATCCCCGACGGCGAGGCTCTGCGGGTCGATGCCGGCCTGGGCGAGCGAGAGAAGGTCGAGGTCGACGTCGAGGCGCCGAAAGCCGCCGTGCACGTCCGCCACAAGCTTCGGCCCGTCGTGCATTTGAACGGTCGCGATGCGCATCGACCGATCCTGCCACCTGCAGTACAGTCGCCGGCGTGACTGAAGCGCCGGTCGACGCGCTCCGGCGACGGGCCCGCAGCGGGTTGCTCGAGAGCGCCGAGCGTGCGCCTGCGCGTGCGCATTTCCGGGCGATGGGCGTCGACCCCGCGCGCCTCGGCGGACCGATCATCGGCGTCGCGTCGACGTGGACCGGAACGATGCCCTGCAACCTCAACCAACGCGAGCTCGCCGACCGCGTCAGCGAAGGCGTATCCGCGGCCGGCGGCCTTGCGCTCGGCTTCAACACGATCGCGGTCTCCGACAACCAGTCACAGGGAACCCCCGGCATGCGGGCGTCGCTGATCTCGCGCGAAGTGATTGCCGACTCGATCGAGCTGATGGTTCATGCGCACGAGTTCGACGGGCTCGTGTGTGTCGTTGGCTGCGACAAGACCGTGCCTGCCGCGCTGATGGCGCTCGCGCGCGTGGACAAGCCGGCGGTGCTCGTCTACAACGGTCCGATGCGCGCCGGGCGCTGGCGCGAACGCGACGTGACGATCCAGGACGTGTGGGAGGCGGTGGGCGCCGAGGAACGCGGGCTCATGTCGCGCGAGGACCTCGACGAGCTCGAGCGCTTCGCTTGCCCGGGCGCCGGCACGTGTGCAGGGCACTTCACCGCGAACACGATGGCCGTTGCGATCGACTGCCTCGGCATCGCGTGCGCAGGCGATGCCCTGGTCGCGGCGGACGAGCCCGAGCTGAAGGGGGACGCCGCGGCGCGCGCCGGCAGCCTCGCGGTGCAACTCGTCGCA
>JBJMJL010000132.1:0-2704 GCA_045806365.1 Gaiellaceae bacterium | reverse complement strand
CGGCCATCACCTTGCGCTCCTCGGTCGTGTAGTCGTCGCCGTCCTTGAAGGTCTCGACCTGCGGCACGACGTTGTAGGCGACGCGGTGGGGGTAGACGCTCGGCGCGGGCGGCTCCTCGCCGTTCGCGATCGCCTTCGTCTGGGCGTTCAGCTCGTCCACCGCGTTCTTGCCAGTGCCCGATACCGACTGGTAACTGGACATCACGATCCGCTCGATGCCGACCGCGTCGAGAATCGGCTTGAGCGCGACGACCATCTGCATCGTCGTGCAGTTCGGGTTCGCGACGATCCCGTTGTGCGAGGCGAGTGCCTCGGGGTTCACCTCGGACACGACGAGCGGCACGTCCTCGTGCATGCGCCACTGAGATGAGTTATCGACGACGACAGCGCCGGCGCTCGCGAACCGCGGCGCCCACTCCTCGCTCGTGGCCGAGCCGGCCGAGAACAGCGCGAGGTCGAAGCCCTGGATCGACTCGTCGCTGAGCGTTTGCACAGTGAGCTCGCGCTCGCCCCACTCGATCGTCTTGCCGGCTGAGCGCTCGGACGCGAACGCGACGACCTCGTCGGCGGGAAACGACCGCTCCCGCATGACCTCGAGGATCGTCGAGCCGACGACGCCGGTCGCGCCGACTACGGCGACGCGCATCAGGACACCACCGGACGGTGCACGCCGGATACGTCCTCCGGCTGGATCGCTCCGTCGCCGAGGTCGAACGCGCTGTGCAGCTCCTTTACCGCCTTGTCCACGTCGTCCTCGGCGATCACGCAGGAGATCTTGATCGGCGAGGTGGAGATCATCTCGATGTTGACCCCGGCGGCGCCGAGGGTGCTGAACGTCTTTGCCGCGACGCCCGGATGGCTCTTCATTCCGGCTCCGACGAGCGAGACCTTCCCCATCCGCTCGTCCACCGTCAGGCCCATGCCGAACTCGTCCTTGAGCGGATCGAGCGCGTCGCGGGCGCTCAGCACGTCGTCGCGCGGCACGGTGAACGACATGTCCGCCCGCACGTCGGGCTCGTTCTGGATGATCATGTCGACGTTCACGTTCGCGTCGGCCAGCGCCGTCAGCACTCGGCCGGCCACGCCCGGCTGGTCCGGTATGCCGGTCAGGGTGACTCGCGCCTCCGACCTGGAGTGCGTGACTGCGGTGACGAGCGGTCTTTCCATGGTCTCCTGCTCCGTGACGACCAAGGTACCGGGTCCATCTTCGAAGCTGGAGCGGCAATGGATGCGCACGCCGTGGTTGCGCGCGTACTCGACTGAGCGCAGCTGTAGCACGCCCGCGCCCGACGCCGCCATCTCGAGCATCTCGTCGAACGAGACGACGCTCAGCTTCTTCGCGTTGGGGACGATCCGCGGGTCGGCGGAGTAGACGCCGCGCACGTCCGTGTAGATCTCACACTCGCTCGCGCCGAGAGCCGCGGCGAGCGCTACGGCGGTCGTGTCCGACCCGCCGCGGCCGAGCGTGGTCACGTCGGCAGTCGTCGAGACGCCCTGGAAGCCGGCGACGAGCACGACCTTGCCGTCCGTGAGGGCGTCACGGATCCGGTCCGCGCGCACATCGAGGATGCGGGCCTTGGTGTGCGAGGTGTCGGTGACGATCCCCGCCTGGGAGCCCGTCAACGAGATCGCCTCGTGTCCGAGGTCGTTGATCACCATCGCCGCCAGCGCGCACGAGATCCGCTCGCCGGTCGAGAGCAGCATGTCCATCTCGCGCGGATGCGGGCGCTCGGAGACCTCCTGAGCCATCGCCACGAGCTCGTCCGTCGTCTTACCGCGCGCGGACAGGACGGCGACGACGTCCTTGCCCTCCTCCTTCGCAGCCACGATCCGGCCCGCAGCGCGCTTGATCCGCTCAGCGTCGGCAACGGACGTGCCTCCGAACTTCATGACGACGGTTTCGGCCATGGCGCCGAAAGATACCCTCGGGCCAGTGAGGCGCCGGCTTCAGATCCCGCCGTTCGGCCCCACCGCGCTGGCCGTCATCGCCGGGCTCGGGATCGCCGCGGCGGTCCAGGACTTCCGCGCGGACGACACGGAGCGAGCGTCGCGCGCGAGCGTGCCCGAGGCGGCCGGCGCTGACGGCGGGCCGCGCGAGCGGACCTCGTTCCTCGCCAAGCTGATCCCGCCGCCGCCCGAGAAGGTCGAGGGCCCGTCGGCGCCCAGCTCGATCGAGGACCTGGCGCAGCGCCTGCCGCTCGAGCGCAAGGTCGCCCAGCTCTTCCTGCTCGGATTCGACGGCCAGGACCTCACGGACCCGATCTACGAGCAGATGCGCCGCCAGGACCTCGGCGGCCTCGTGTTCGAGAACCGCAACTACGTGGACCCACAGCAGATCGCGTCGATGGCCGGCGAGGGCACGGTGATCGCCGCAGACGAAGGCCATGTGCCGCCGTTCGTGATGGTGTCGCAGGAGGGCGGGATGTTCTCGGAGTTCCCCGACCTGCCGCCGTTCGAGGCCCCCTCCGAGTTCGACAGCGTCGGCGAGGCGGAGGACGCAGCCGGCGAAGCGGCGACATCGCTCGGCGCTCTCGGCTTCAACGGGGTGCTCGCCCCCGACATCGACGTCGGGACCGCTGAGGGATCCGGCGCGCTCGACGCGCGCGTGTTCTCGGACGATCCGCAGCGAGTCGCCGAGTACGCCACCGCGGTGGTCGACGCGTACGCCGAGCAGCACGTGATGGCGGTGCCGAAGCACTTCCCC
>JBJMJL010000131.1:0-2817 GCA_045806365.1 Gaiellaceae bacterium | reverse complement strand
CGCCACCATGTGGTCGAACATCACGCGCTGCTCTGCCACCGGTTCGCCGATCACCATCGTCCGCTCGAGCTCCGACAGGTAGCCCCACACCGGCGCGCTCGCACCGGTGACGAGTACGTCGCCCTCGCGAAAAACGATGTTCGCGGTCAGCGAGTGGGGGATCGCAGCGTTCCGCCCGATCTGCCCCCGGTAGCCGGCGCTCGCGCCCTCGAAGAAGGGATTCTGCGCGCGATAGATCGGCCCGATCGCGTCAAGCATCGCCAGCGTCGCCTCGTTCGTCGCGCGCTGCGAGACCTCGACCTCCGTCAGTCCGGGCCGCGTGTACCGCTGGAGCAGCATGTGCGCGAGGTTGCCCCACTTGGCGCTCTCGCGGATCAGCGCGACCTCGGCGGCACTCTTGATCGCCATCTGCTCCTCGACGAATGCCGTGATCTTCACCGGTGTGGCGCCGACGAGCTCGGTCAGCGTGGGCCCGCGATAGCCGAACATCCACGGATAGCCGTCGTGGTCGGCGCCGAAGCGCTCGCGCAAGCCGAGCTCGCCGAGCAGCGAACGCAACGCGTCGGACGGATGCGTTTCGCCCGGATATTCCGGATAGTCGGCCACGTGTGAGACGAGCGCATTCGCCTGTGCGTGCTCGCGCTCGAGCCGCGGCACGAGCATTCCTTCCTCGCCGTCGGCGTTCACGGCAAAAGCCATCGGACGCTCGGTCGGAACGAACGCAAAGCCGACGTAGTAGAGGACATACGCCGGGTCGAACAACACGACGCCTTCGAGCCCTTCCTCGCGCGCATGTGTCGCGAGACGTCCCGTCCGTTCGCGGTACTCCGCCTCCTGGATCTTCATGCCGCGCGGAGTTTCTCGCGCCAGTCGGGATCGAGCTCGCGCAACCGTCGCACCCGCTCCCCGACCGGCGGATGCGTCACGAAGAGCGCCGCCAGGCCTTCCTCCATGAACGGGTTGATGGTGTAGAGCGGCTCCGTTGCGGGGCTGCCCTGAAACGACACGAGCTCGGATGCCTGGTCGAGCCGGACGAGCGCGTCCGCCATCGGATGCGGTGTGTCGCAGATGGCGGCCGCGGCCGCGTCGGCGAGAAACTCGCGTTTCGACGACAGCATCAGATGCACGAAGGCCGACGCCAGCGGCCCCAGCACGAAGAGCAGCGCACGCGACAGCCAGCCGCCGACGCGGCTCAGCTCCAGCAGCGTCGCCGCGAGGACGACCACCGACGTCTGCACGACCACGTCGCGGTTCCGCACGTGCGCGAGCTCGTGCGCGAGCACGGCCTCCAGCTCAGCCGGCGACGCCGCGCCGACCAAGCCCGCGCTCACCGCGACCGACGATCCCCGCGGGCCGCGGCCGGCTGCCAGCGCGCGCGGCAGCCCGTCGTCCATCAGGTAGAGCTTCGGCTTCGTCACGCCCGCGAGCGCAGCGAGCCGCTCGACGGTCGAGTGCAGCGCCGGCGCCTCACCGATCGGCAGCTCACGCGCACGCACGAGCCCGAGCGCGACCCGGTCCGAATACCAGTAGAGCGCGCCGGCCAGCAGTGCACCGCAGAAGACGAAGATCGACAGCACCCGGTAGCCGCCCAGACCCCAGCCGACGAGTGCGAACACGGCGCACGCACCTACCAGGAGCGCCCACGCCTTGAAGACGTTCCGGATCACGACGAGCCGGCTGAACACCGGCTCTTCCTACTGCCCGTCTTCCTGCTCGAGCCCGCGCGGCGGCCAGTCGTCGTCAGGCGCGTCGCAGCGACTCGAGCAGTGCATGGAGGCGACGTTCTGCAGCGGCACCAGGATGTGGCCGTTCAACTCGACATGGGCGACGTCCTCGACGTAGCAGTACGCCGTCAACACGCCCTCCTGGTACTCGCCCCCGAACAGGGCGATCTCGACCTGCTCGCCCTTGTACTTGTTCGTGTAGTCCTCCACTCGGGGCTCAGTCTATCGGCGCCAGTTTTCCGTCCCTAGCGGCATATCGGGCCACCGCGCAGTTCGCCACGCCCGGAATCGAGCGGTGGTCGCGGACATAGTCGAGCCCGGCGGCGAGGGCGTGGATGACGCGGATCGACCCCCCGTGGGCGACCACGAGCACGGTCTCGTCGGGGTGGCGTTCGAGCACGTCCTCGAGGAATGCGCCGACGCGTGCCGCGAACGCATCGAACGGCTCGGCGTCGTCGGCGCCGGGGCCCTCGCCGGCACGCCAGCGCGCGTGGGCGCCGGCAAACTCGCGCTCGATCTCGTCGGCCGTCAGCCCTTCCCACCCGCCGAACGAGCGCTCGCGCAGGCGTGGGTCGCGGCAGACTTCGAGGCCGAGCTCCCCGGCGATGATCTCCGCCGTCTCGCGGGCGCGCGCCAGGTCGCTCGAGTAGACGACGTCGACGTCGCCGAGGTCCGCGCCGACGTCGCGCGCCTGCTTGCGGCCGGCGGCGTTGAGGTGCGTGTCCGAATGACCCTGCCAGCGGCCGTCGCGGTTCCAGTCGGTCTCGCCGTGGCGTACGAGCAGAAGCGTGGTCACGGGACGAACTAGGCTAGCGCCCCCATGGACCTCGGCCTGCGCGACCGTCTCTGTCTCGTCACCGGCTCCACCACGGGAATCGGGTTCGAGACGGCCAGGCTGCTCGCCCAGGAAGGCGCGCACGTGGTCATCACCGGCCGCGATCCCGACCGCGTCGAGCAGGCGCGGGTCGCGACCGGCGCCGCCCTGGGAATCACTGCCGACCTGTCGGATCCGACCGCGCCGGAACGGCTTCTGTCAGGCATCGGACAGGTCCCCGACTGCCTCGTCAACAACGTCGGCGAGGCCTACCAGGCG
>JBJMJL010000130.1:0-32401 GCA_045806365.1 Gaiellaceae bacterium | reverse complement strand
GAGCTCGTCGAGCGAGCCGAATGCGTAGCCGTCGCTCACAGCCGGCGGACGATCCCCTCCGCCTCCTCGCGCGTGAACGCGCGCAGCGTCTCCGTGTGCTCGGCGCCGTAGCGGTTGAGCTTCATCAGGATCTCGATCGCGATCTCGTCGTCGGGCGCCTCGAAGATCTCGACGACGTCGTAACGGCCGAGCGTCACGTAGACCCCGACGAGCGTGCCGCCGGCGTCCGCGATGATCCGCTCGCCCTCTTCGATCCGCTCACGCCACTTCGGCAGGCCCGCATATCCCTGCGTCGTCCAGCGCATCAGCGTGACGTAGTGCGCCATCGGGCGAATATAACGGGATGCGGCTGAACGCCTATCTCGCCCGCGCCGGCGTCGCTTCGCGCCGCAAGGCCGACGAGCTGATCAAGGCGGGCCGCGTGACGGTGAACGGGGAGCGTGGCGAGCTGAACACGTTCGTCGAGCGGCACGACCGGGTGGAGGTGGACGGCGAGCGCGTGACGGCGCAGGAGCTCGCGTACGTGCTTCTGCACAAGCCGGCGGGCACTGTCACGACGGCGAGCGATCCGCAGGGACGTCGAACGGTCCTGGACCTCGTGGACGTGCCCGAGCGGGTCGTCCCGGTGGGGCGGCTCGACGTCGACACGACCGGTGCGCTGCTGCTGACGAACGACGGCCCGCTCGCGCACCGGCTCGCGCATCCGCGCTACGGCGTCGAGAAGGTGTACGAGGTCGACGTCGACGGGCGGCCGGACGCAGCAGCCCTGCGCGCACTGGCCGAAGGAGTCGAGCTCGAGGACGGCATGACCGCTCCGGCTACTGTCCGCTGTCTGGCACCGGCCACGATCGAGCTGAGGTTGCACGAAGGACGCAACCGTCAGGTCAGGCGGATGTGCGAGGCGGTCGGCCATCCCGTGCGGCGACTGCACCGCAGCCGCTACGCGGGCCTCACCGTCGACGGCCTACAGCCTGGAGAGTGGCGCGAGCTGACGCGCGCCGAAGTGGCGTCACTCGAACGGGTCTTCGGGGGCCGGGATCTCGACGATGGAGGTGGCAGCGAGTCGCGGTAGGTCGCCGCCGCCGCGCTCGAACGTGCCCGTCACCGTCACCCACTGGTCGTCGGTTGGCGGTGTCCCCGACGTGCCGACGACGTCGATCGCGACGGGCGTCGCATCTGCCGCGCAACACGCGATCTGGTAGCGGGCAAGCCGGAAGCCGCCCGCCTCCGATCCCGCGACGAAGCCGGTCAACCTCACCGGTGCGCCGTGGAAGCTCGCGCCGTCGTGCTCGAACGCCCGCTCGATGAACTCCAGCAACGTCATCTCCGCCGGGCCTGCACTGCGCTGCAACGGCTTGAAGAACGCGTGCCCGGGCCGGATGTTGATCGAGCCGGCGCGGTCGACGCCGTACGCGCCGAGCGTCGGCGGCGCCACGAGCAGCAGCGCCGCGATCGGCGCGAGCAACAGCCAGCCGACCCCGACGCGATGCGAATGCTCGTCGTCGTGGCCGTGCCCCTCCACCGGCTCGACGTTCCGCAGCGCGTTGATCAGCGTGACGAGGCCGATCACGATGATGACGACGCCGGCGATGAGCAGCCACTTGCCCATGGCCGGCTGCACGTAGCGGCGGTACGTGTCCGTGAACGTCAGCCGGAGCGTGACGACGCCGACGAGCATGGTGATCGTCCCGCCCGCCGCGTTCACAGCAGCCACCAGCCGATCAGCAGCGACGCGCCGACCGCGGCCACGAACGTCAGCGGAGCGAAGCGCGCCGCGAAGCGCCCGCTGAACGTCCCCGCCTGCAGCGCGATCAGCTTCACGTCGACCATCGGGCCGACGACCATGAACGTCAGCCGCGCGGTCGACGAGAACTGCGTCAGGCTCGCCGCGATGAACGCGTCCGCCTCGGAGCAGATCGCCATGACGACGGCAAGCGCGCCGAGCGCGATCGCTGCGAACACGCCGGAGCTCGCGACCGAGTCCAGCACCCCGCGCGGTACGACGGTCTGCAGCGTCGCGGCCGTCGCGGCGCCGACGACCAGGAAACCGCCGGCGTGCAGCAGGTCGTGCTGCGCCGTGCCGGCGAACACGGCCGCCGGCGAGCCTTCGTGCACGTGGCCGCGTCGTGCACGGCCGAGCCACTCCTCGCGCCCGAACCGCGCCCACACGAGCCCGACGACGATCGAGGCCAGCAGGCTCGCCGCCAGGCGCGCGCCCACCATCTCCGGCTGACCGGGGAAGGCGACCGCGGTCGCGACGAGCACGACCGGGTTGATCGCCGGCGCCGAGAGCAGGAACGTCAGCGCGGCAGCAGCGGGGGCGCCCCGCGTGATCAGACGTCCGGCGATCGGCACCGAGCCGCACTCGCACCCGGGCAAGGCAGCCCCGGCGACTGCGGCGACCGGCACCGACAGCGCCGGCTGCTTCGGCAACAGGCGCGGCAGGAGCCCCGCCGGGACGAACGCCGCGATCGCCGCGCTGATCGTGACTCCCAGCACGAGGAAGGGCAGCGCCTGGATCGCGATCGCCACAAAGATCGTCGCCCAGTGGGCGACGGCGGGACGATCGAGAAGATCCTGCAAAAGCGGACGTAACGCTGCCGCGAGCAGGATCACGAGGACGACGACCGCGATCCCCAGATCGCGACGCGATCGCCACGGCTTGTCTACAGCGACGCTATGCATCGGCCCGAACGCGTGTAACCATAGGGGGCGGCAACACCAATAACACGGGTCACCAGGGGAGGAAATTCATGCGGAAGAGCTTCAGAGTTTGGGCTGCGCCGCTTGCGCTTGCAGCGATCGCGGTCGGTGTCGTGCTAGCGGCCCCGCTCGCCTCGCCGAACAAGGCTGCAGCCGGCCCGATCATCTCGGGCGCGCGGTCGCTGTCCGATCAGGTCGCCGTGAACTTCGCGGCCGTGCCGCCGGGTCACGAGACCTCGGACGTGCACATCCTCGCGTTCAACGACCTCCACGGCACGCTCCAGGCGGGTACGAACAATCTCTACGGCCACTTTGCCGGTGGCGCTGCGTACCTGGCGAAGGTCGTCAAGGACAAGCAGGCGCAATACGGTGACAACGAGGCGACCGTCTTCGCCGGCGACAACATCGGCGCGGCGCCGCTCGAGAACGGGCTCTTCCACGAAGAGCCGATCGTGATCGCATCGAACCTGATGCACGTCGACTTCGCCTCGGTCGGCAACCACGAGTTCGACAAGGGCTCGACAGAGCTGCTGCGCATCCAAAACGGCGGCTGCCATCCCGACGGCTGCAACGGCGCTCCATATGCTCTTCCGAGCGGCGGGACGACGAACGTCTACCCGGGTGCGGACTTCCAGTACCTGTCGGCGAACGTCGTGCGCAACGCGACCGGGGAGACGCTCTTCCCGGCAACCGCGACGAAGCAGTTCACGGCGGATGACGGCAAGCGGAAGTTCCGCGTCGGCTTCATCGGCGAGGTGCTTCAGTCCACGCCGAGCATCGTGACGCCGACCGGCGTCGCCGGCCTGACTTTCCAGGACGAGGCCGACGCCGCCAACCGGGCGGTCGCCGCGCTCGCGGACAAGGGAGTGAAGATCCCGGTACTGGTGATCCACCAGGGCGGCTTCCAGTCGGGGGCAGCCGTGCTGAACGGCTGCGCCGGCAACCTCGCGGGTAGCGACATCGCCGCGATCGCGGATCGACTCGATCCGGCGATCAAGGTGATCGTCTCGGCGCACACGCACGCCGAGTACCGCTGCACGTACACCTCGAACGGGGTGACACGCCTGATCACGAGCGCATCGTCGTTCGGCCGCGTCCTCAGCGACATCACGCTGACCGTCGACAACAAGAACGACAAGCTCCTGTCGGTCGGCGCCGACAACATCCTCGTGGACAACGCGCGGAACCTTCGCACCAGCTCGAGCACGGTGCGCATCGCCGCGCCGGAGAAGGAAGATCCGGCGGTTGCGGCGGTCGTCCGTCAGTACACGGACGCAGCTGCGCCGCTCGCCAACCGCGTGATCGGGCACATCCAGGGCGACCTCACGCGGGCGACCTCGCCGTTCGGCGAAGAGACCCTCGGCGACGTGATCGCCGACGGCCAGCTCGCGGCCACGGCGCCGCCGACCCTCGGCGGTGCGGTGATCGCCTTCATGAATCCCGGCGGCATCCGTGCCGACTTGTTCTTCGCGACGCGGAGCGGTGCGGTCACGTACGGCGACGCGTTCACCGTTCAGCCCTTCGGCAACAGCCTGGTGACGAAGACGATGACCGGGGACATGATCCACCGCGTCCTCGAACAGCAGTTCCTCGGCTGCCAGGCACCGGGTGCCGTTCCGGCCCCGGCGACCGGCCGCATCCTGCAGATCTCGTCGAGCTTCAAGTACGAGCAGAAGTTCGACGCGCCGACGTGCGCGGCGAAGGTCGGCCGGATGTGGATCAACGGCGTCGAGGTTGTCCCGGCGACGCCCTACCGCGTCACGATGAACAACTTCCTCGCCACCGGCGGGGATGGATTCGGCGTCTTCAACGAGGGCACGGAGGTCCTCGGCGGCGCGCAGGACATCGACGCGTGGGTCGACTACTTCCAGTCGAAGGAGCCGGCCGGCATCGCGGTTCCGGCGCTCAACCGGATCGTCGCGAAGCCGTAGAGCGGTTGCGCAAACGCGGCTGGTTTCGACCGGTCAGTTCAGACGGGCGGCGGGCCTCAGGCCCGCCGCCCTGATGTCGGCGCCGCAAGCGGCGCCTTAACCCGCGAAGCCCAAGCGCTCGTAGATGAGCGTAAGAGTGGGAGCCGAGGAGGCACGCGCCTTCTCGGCTCCCACCTGCAACAGCCTCTGCAGCTCGCCGACGTCACCGCGTAGCTCGCGGTAGCGCTCCTGGATCGGGTCGAGCAGCTCGACGATGGCGTCGGCGACGTCGGTCTTGAACTGTCCGTAGCCCGAGCCGTCGTAGCGCGCCTCGACGTCCTTGATCGAATCGCCAGTGACGACGGTCAGCAGCTCGATCAGGTTCGAGATGCCCGGCTTCCCGTCGGGGTCGTAGCGGACGTCCGTGCCCGAGTCCGTCACCGCCGTCTTCACCTTCTTGCGGACGGCCTCGGGCGGGTCGAGCATCAGCACCGTGCCGCTCTCGGCGCCGCGTGACTTCGACATCTTCACGTCCGGCTCCTGGAGGTTCATGACACGGCCGCCGGTCTCCGGAAAGACGCCCTCCGGCATGGCGAACGTCTCGCCGTAGCGCGTATTGAACCGTTGCGCAATGTCGCGCGCGAGCTCGACGTGCTGCCGCTGGTCGTCGCCGATCGGGACGATGTCGGTCTGGTACAGCAGGATGTCGCCCGCCATCAGCACCGGGTAGGTGAAGAGCGCGGCGGAGACGAAATCCTCCTCGGCCGCCTTCTCCTTGAACTGGGTCATGCGGCCGAGCTGCCCGTAGCTCGCGACCGCCGACAGCAGCCACGCCGCCTCGGCGTGCGCGGTCACGTGACTCTGGACGAAGACCGTCGAACGCTCGGGATCGAGGCCGGTCGCGAACAGCATCGCAGCGATGTCGAGCGTCCCCTCGCGCAGCGCGGCCGGGTCGTGCTGGATCGTGATCGCGTGCAGGTCGACGATGCAGAAGAAGGCCTCGCCTTGCTCCTGCGTCTGCGCGTACTGGCGGAAGCCGCCGCTGTAGTTCCCGATGTGCGGGTCGCCGCTCGGCTGGATTCCGCTGAAGATGCGCATGGGGCGACAAAAGTATCCTGAGTTCCATGGCCGTGACGGGATCCCCAGAGCTCCTGATCGTGATGAGCGCGCGCGCGACGCCGGAGGAGGTCGACCACGTCGTGGAGCGGTTGGCCGAGGCGGGTGCGAACGCGCACGTCACGCCCGGCCGCGAGGCGACGGTGATCGGCGCGATCGGCGAGCGGGAGGCCCTGGCGGCGCTGCCGCTCGAGGGCTATCCGGGCGTCGAGCAGGTGCTGCCGATCCTGAAGCCGTACAAGCTCGTCTCGCGGGAGCTGTCGCCGGATCCCACGGTGATCGAGGTGCGCGGCCGGCGCGTCGGCGACGACGCGTTCGGGCTGATCGCCGGGCCGTGCACGGTCGAGTACCGCGAGCAGACGTTGGAGACGGCCCGCGCAGTCGCGCAGGCCGGCGCGACGATGCTGCGCGGCGGCGCGTTCAAGCCGCGGACCTCTCCCTACACCTTCAGCGGTCTCGGCGAGGAGGCCCTGGAGATCCTGGTCGAGGCGCGCGAGGAGACGGGCCTGCCGATCGTCACCGAGCTGATGGATCCGCGGCACGTCGAGGCCGTGCTCGCCCACGCCGACGTCATCCAGATCGGCGCGCGCAACATGCAGAACTTCAACCTCCTGTCGGAGGTGGGGAAGACGCAGCAGCCGGTGCTCTTGAAGCGCGGGCCGGCGGCGTCGATCGAGGAGCTGCTGATGGCGGCGGAGTACATCGTGCGCGAGGGCAACGCGCGCGTGATCCTGTGCGAGCGCGGCATCACGACGTTCGAGCGTGCGACGCGGTACACGCTCGACATCAGCGCGATTCCCGTGCTGCAGGCCGAGACCCATCTGCCGGTGATCGTCGACCCGTCGCACGCGGCAGGTCGTCGCGAGCTCGTGCTGCCGCTGGCGCGGGCGGCGGTCGCGGCCGGCGCCGACGGGATCATCGTCGAGGTGCACCCGCGGCCCGAGGAGGCGCTGTGTGACGGCCCGCAGCAGATCCCCGTCGCCGATTTCCCGGACTTCGCGGACGAGATCCGCTCGCTGGCCCAGCTGATGGGCCGCACCATCGGGTAGGACGGTGCCCGTGCAGCGGCTGGCGATCGTCGGCACGGGGCTGATCGGAGCCTCGGTCGGGCTCGCGGCGCGCGCGGCCGGCGTGCGCGACGTGCGCGGCTGGGACGTCGATCCCGACGCGCTCGCGGTCGCGGCGGAGCGTGAAGCCGTCGAGCCGGCGGGCTCGTTGGAGGAGGCGGTCGCCGGTGCGGAGCTGGCGATCGTGGCCGCGCCCGTCGCGGCGTTGCCCTCGGAAGTCGCAGCCGTGCTCGCCGCGAGCGGCGGCGACACGACGGTCAGCGACGTCGGCTCGACGAAGGGGCCGGTCACGAACGCCGTCGACGACGGCCGCTTCATCGGCGGCCATCCCGTCTGCGGCTCCGAGGCGCACGGCGCCGCGCACGCGAACGGCGAGCTCTTTCGCGGCGCGACGTGGTTCCTGACGCCGGTCGCGGCGACGGATCCCGAGCGCTACCGCATGCTGCACGGCTTCGTCGTCTCCGTCGGGGCGGTGCCGGTTGCGGTGGATCCGCAGGCGCACGACCGGTTGGTCGCGCTGACGAGCCACCTGCCCCACGCGCTCGCGAACCTGTTGCTGAACCAGGCGGGCGAGGCGCGCATCGACGGGCACGAGCCGCTGGCGGCGGCCGGCGGCTCCCTGCGCGACATGACACGTGTGGCGGGCGCGAACCCGCGTATCTGGGTCGACATCTTCCTGGACAACGCCGACGCGCTCTCTGCGGCCCTGGCGGAGCACCGCCGCCGCGTCGAGCAGGTCGAGCGGGCGCTGGCCGAAGGCGATGCAGGCTTCCTCGCCAAGTGGATCGCGGAAGCGTCCGGCAACCGGCGCAGCATGCTCGCGCAGGCGTACGAGCAGCCGGGCGCGCTGCAGCGGCTGCGCGTGCACGTGCCCGACCGTCCCGGCGTGCTCGCCGGCATCACGCAGGCGCTCGGCGCGGAGCGAATCAACATCGAGGACTTCGAGCTGCAGCACATGTCGCGCGAGCGCGGCGGCACGCTGACGTTGCTGGTCGGCGGCGAGGACGAAGCCGCGCGCGCCGCCGCGATCCTCGAGGCGCAGGGCTACCGCGTCGTCATCTCCGCGGTCATCGACGAATGAAGGTCGAGCCGGCGGGAACGCTCGTCGGGCACATCGCTGTCCCCGGCGACAAGTCCATCTCGCACCGCGCGGTGCTGATCGGCGCCGTCTCGGACGGCACGACCCACGTCCGCGGCTTCGGCCGCGCCGCCGACACCGAGTCGACGATCAACGCCGTCCGCTCACTCGGCGTCGACGTGGACGAGGAGTCCGTCGACGAGCTCGTCGTGCACGGCGTCGGCCTCAGGGGTCTGACCCCATCCGACGTGCCGATCGACTGCGGCAACGCCGGAACGCTCATGCGGCTGCTCGCCGGCATCCTCGCCGGCCAGCGCGGCCGCTTCGAGCTGACCGGCGACGAGTCGCTGCGCTCGCGGCCGATGGACCGCATCGCCGAGCCGCTCAACCGAATGGGCGCGCGCGTCACGACCAACCCGCTCGTCGTCGAGGGCAGCGACGCCCTCACGGGGGTCGAGTATCAACTGCCGGTCGCGAGCGCGCAGGTGAAGTCGGCCGTCCTCCTCGCCGCGCTCAACGCCGACACCATGACCACGGTGATCGAGCCCGCGCCGACGCGCGATCACACCGAGCTGATGCTCGCCGCCGCCGGCGCGCGTGTCCGGCGCCGTCCCGGCTCGGTCTCGATCGAGCCGGCCGCCGAGCTCGAGCTCCCGGAAGTCACGATCCCGGGCGACTTCTCCGCCGCCGCACCCTTCGTCGTCGCCGCGACACTCCTCTCCGGCTCCGAGCTGACGATTCACGACGTCGGGCTCAACCCGCGCCGCACCGGTCTGATCGACGTGCTCGAGCGGATGGGCGCGCGCATCACGGTCTTCAACCGGCGCAAGCAAGCCGGCGAATGGGTCGGCGACCTCGAGATCCACTCCGCGGAGCTGACCGCCACCGACGTCGGCCCCGGTGAAGTCCCACGACTCGTCGACGAGCTGCCGCTGTTCGCGCTCGCCGCGGCCGCCGCGCGCGGCGACAGTCACGTGGCCGGTGCGCAGGAGCTGCGCGTCAAGGAATCGGATCGCATCGAGAGCGTGACGAACGGCCTGCGTGCGCTAGGCGTGCGCATCCGCGCGCGCGACGACGGCTTCGACGTGAGAGGCGTGCCCGCGCGGCCGACCGGCGGCCGCATGTCGTCGGACGGCGACCACCGCATCGCGATGCTCGCCGCAGTCACCGGCGTGGTTTCACGACAAGGCGTGGAGGTCGGGGACGCCGACGCGGTCGCTATAAGCTTCCCCGGGTTCTTCGACCTCCTCGACTCCGTCTCCAGACGATGATCGTCGCCATCGATGGCCCCGCAGGGGCAGGCAAGAGCACGGTCGCACGGCGGCTGGCCGAGCGGCTCGGCTTCCGCTACCTCGACACCGGTGCGATGTACCGCGCCGTGACGTGGCTCGCGATGCAACGCGGGCTGCCGCTCGGGGACGGCGCACCGCTAGGCGAGCTCGCCGCGGCGAATCCGGTCACGTTCGACGAGAGCGGTCGCGTCTCGATCGCCGGGACGGACGTCACGTCGTCGATCCGCGAGGCGCGCATCGACCGCCAGGTGCCCGTCGTCGCGCGACACCCCGAAGTGCGTCATGTCATGCGCGAGCGGCAACGTGTGCTCGGCGAGCACGGCGACGTCGTGATCGAGGGGCGCGACATCGGAACGGTGGTCGCCCCGAACGCGGAGGTGAAGGTCTACCTCAATGCCGACGCGTCGACGCGCGCACGCCGGCGGCAGGCCGAACGTCCGGACATCGGCGGTGACGCGCTCGCAACGGACCTGCGCGTGCGCGACCAGAGCGACGCCGCGCGCATGCGTCCGGCCGAGGACGCCGAGCAGATCGACACGACGAGCCTCGAGGTGGACGACGTCGTCTCGCGCATCGAGCAGCTCGTGCAGGAACGGCTCGCCGCCGCGCGGACATGACCCGCACGCAGGCCGCATGGCTGGTCGGGCGGCCGTCGTTCGGAGCCCTCGTGAAGCTGTTCGCCCCGCTGCGCGTCTACGGACGCGACCGCATTCCCGAGCATGGCCCGCTCGTCCTCTGCCTCAACCACTTCTCGTGGCTCGACCCGTGGGCGTTCGGCAGCGTAACCCCGCGAACCGTCTACTACGTCGCCAAGCAGGAGGCGCACGACAATCCCGTCATCGGCCCGTTCATCAGGCTGTTCGGGACGACGCCGATCCGGCGCGGCGAATCCGATCGCGAGGCGATCCGCGCCATGCGCGACGTCGTGCGGCGTGGTGACGTGCTCGGGATGTTTCCCGAAGGCACGCGCCAGGAGCGTGAGCCCGGCCCGCTGCGACCGGGTGCCGCGATGATCGCCGTGCAGGAACAGGTGCCCGTCGTCTGCGGGGCGATCCACGGCTCGCAGGACTGGCGCTTCGGCAACTTCCATCCGGTCTCGCTGGCGTTTGGTAGGCCCATCGGCGTCAGCGAGCACGCGCGCAACTCGAAGGGCTACCGCGCCGCGTCGGAGGAGATCCAGCGCGAGCTCAGGCGTCTGTTCGACTTCCTCGTCGCGACGCACGCCCAAGGCCGGCCGCGCGTCGCGATCCCCCCGGCCTGATGATCGGCACCGTCGCGATCGTCGGCTTCCCGAACGTCGGCAAGTCGACGCTCATCAACCGTCTGACGGGCTCGCGCGCAGCCGTCGTGCACGCGCAGCCCGGCGTCACGCGCGACCGCAAGGAGATCGTGTGCGAATGGGGGCCGCACCGCTTCTTGCTGGTGGACACCGGTGGCGTCGACATCGCCGACCCGGCGCCGATCACGCGCTCGATTGCGGCGCAGGCGCGCGAGGCCATCGCGGACGCCGACCTGGTCCTCTTCGTCGTCGACGCGCGCGCCGGCCTCACCCCGGGCGACGAGGAGGTGGCCGACATCCTGCGCCGAGCGCGCAAGCCCGTGCTGCTGATCGCGAACAAGATCGACGACCCCGCACAGGAGGGTCTCGCGCTCGACCTGCACCGCCTCGGCCTCGGCGATCCGATTCCGATCTCGGCGGTCCACGGCCACGGTACCGGCGACCTGCTCGACCTCATCGTCGCCGAGCTGCCGGGCAGCGGCCGCGAACCGACTCCGGAGGATGCGATCCGCGTCGCGATCCTCGGGCGGCCGAACGTCGGCAAGTCGTCGCTGCTGAACGCGATCCTCGGACGCGAGCGCGTGATCGTCTCCGAGACGCCGGGAACGACGCGCGATGCGATCGACACCGTCTTCCAGCGCGGCGACCGGACGTTCGTCTTCGTCGACACCGCAGGGCTGCGCCGCAAGCGGCGCCACCGCCAGGGCATCGAGTACTACTCGGAGCTGCGCGCCCTCGACGCCGCGCAGCGCGCAGACGTCGGGCTCGTCCTGATCGACACGTCCGAAGGGCTCGTCGAGCAGGACCTGTCCGTTGCCGACGTCGTGCGCAAGGCGCAGTGCTCGACGATCGTCGTCCTCTCCAAGTGGGACCTGACGACGGTGGCGATCGACGACATCCGCCCGGAGCTGGAGCGGCGTCTGCGGCAGCGCCCGCCGCACGTCGCCGTGTCCACGAAGAGCGGCCGCGGGATCGAGCGGCTGCTCGACATGATCGAGCGGCAGTTCGACAAGCACATCGCACGCGTGCCGACCTCGGAGCTGAACCGCTTCCTCGCGGAGCTCCGCGAGCGCCGGGAGGCGCCCTCGAAGAACGGCAAGCGCCTGAACCTCCTCTACGGCGCCCAGGTCGCGACGCGTCCGCCGCGGTTCCGCCTGTCCGTCAACGACCGGCGGCTGGTCACGCGCGACTACGGCTACTGGGTCGAGAATCAGCTGCGCGAGCGCTTCGAGCTCGAGGGCGTGCCGGTGACGATCGACTTCATCCCGCGTGGCTGAGGCGCCGCTCACGACGCGACCGCTGGCTGATGTGAAGGATGTCTGAGACGGTCTCGAAGCCTGCGCGCTCATAGATCCGCGCCTCATCCTCGCCGGCTGCCATCAAGAAGACGCCATCGTTGCCGCGCGCCCGCATCTCCTGCGCGAGCCAGCGCGTCATTGCTTCGGCAATGCCGCGGCGTCGAAACGGCTCGCGCACGCCGATCGACGTCAGCTCGCTCGCTCCTTCGTACGGGCCGGTACAGAGCCCGCCGCCTGCAGCTGCGCCCGTCTCGGCATCGCGGGCGAGCACGACGAGGCCGCCTGCCTCGAGCGTCCGTCGCAACCGGCCCGCAACGCGCGGAGGAACCGCGCCGCGCTCGCCGTACGCCTCCCACTGGACGCCCGCAACCTCGCTGAGCTCGTCGTCGGAGCGCGCCTCGACGAGCTCGACCCCGTCCGGTGCAGGCGTGTCAGCGCCGCCGGCGTGCGTCAGCAGCGGCAGCCGACCCTCGACCTCGAAGCCGGCCGCCAGCAGCGCGGGCTCGACGTCGGGCGCCAGCGAGCCGATGTACTCGAGCCGCGGCGCCCGCTCGCGGCAGCGGTACGCGTCGACGAGGGCCTCGACGTCGCCCGCTGCCGGTGTCGCGCCGTCGTCCGGGATCGCGTAGTTCAGGTACGGGTTCGCGTCCTCCCGGTCGAACGTCGCGAGGAACGGCCCGATCTGCTCGTGCTCGCGGCCGCGCGGGGCCGCGACGCGCAGGTACGCCTGGATGCGCTGCAGCCCGTCCGTGGTGAGATTCTAGGTCCGTGAAGATCGTCGTCGTCGGAGGCGGCTCGTGGGGGACAGCCTTCTCGCTCGTGCTGCTGCATCGCGACCACGAGGTCACGCTCGCGTGCCGCGACGCAGAGCACGCGCGGACGATCGCGACAACCGGGCGCAATCCGCGCTACCTGCAGAACGCCAACCTGACCGGGATCGCCGCGACGACGGTCGACGAGGCGCCGATCGCCGACGCCGACCTCGTCGTGCTGGCCGTTCCGAGCCGCGCCTTCACCGACGTCGCCGCGGCGCTTCCCGGCGACGCCCCGGTGCTCAGCCTGACGAAAGGGCTCGATCCTGCCACGGGCGAACGCCTGTCGACGCGGGTGCAGGGACGTCCCGTCGCTGTCCTGTCCGGACCGAACATGGCGGAGGAGGTCGCGGACGGACTGCCATCCGCGACGGTGATCGCAAGCGAGGACCACGCGCTCGCGGAGGAGCTGCAGGAAGCGATCAACTCGATGATCTTCCGTGTGTACGTCAACAACGACCTCGTCGGCGTCGAGGTGTGCGCGGCCGCGAAGAACGTCATCGCGCTCGCGGCGGGCGGCGTCGACGGGCTCGGCCTCGGCGACAACGCGAAGGCAAGCCTGATCACGCGCGGGCTCGTGGAGATGGCGCGGCTCGGTGAGGCGGAAGGGGCCGAGCCGGAGACGTTCTCCGGGCTCGCCGGCATGGGCGATCTGATCGTCACCTGCTTCTCCGGCTACGGCCGCAACCGCCGCGCCGGCGAGCTGATCGCCCGCGGCGCGACCGCGGACGAGGCGATGGCGGAGATCGGCCAGGTCGTCGAGGGCCTGACGACGGCGCCGGTGCTGCGCGACCTTTCGCACCGGCTCGGCGTCGAGCTGCCGATCACCGAGGGCGTCTGCCGCGTCCTCGGCGGCGAGAGCCTCGACGACTTGCTCGCAAGCCTGATGGGCCGGATGCCGACCGCCGAATAGCTCAAGTAGTTACCTACCCCGGCCGATTGGGCAGACATGCAGACGATGCGCCGGACAGGGGTCCTGGCCGCCACGGCGTTGGCGTTGTTCGCCGCGGGTTGCGGCGGAACCACCGAGCAGATCGGCTCGGGGGCGAGCGACATCGTCCCGGCCTCGGCGCCCGTCTTCATCGCCGTCGACACCGATCCAGACTCGAACCAGTGGCGGATGGTCGACCAGCTCGCCGGCAAGTTCCCCGACAAGGAGAAGGGGATCAACAGGATCAAGGCCGAGCTGCGCAAGGACCCGGGCGTCGAGTGGGAGCAGGACGTGAAGCCTGCGCTCGGCACCGAGCTCGACGTCATCTGGCTCGACTTCGAGGCCGACGGCGATAACTTCGTCGTGCTCGTGCAACCGAAGAGCGAGGCGAAGTTCAAGCAGTTCGTGCAGAAGGCGAACGCGTCGGAGTCCGATCCCTCGAACCGCATGACCTACGAGAAGTACAAGGGCTGGTACCTGCTGAGCGAGAAGCAGGCGACGCTCGACCGGTTCGAGAGCGAGAGCGACTCGGCCGTGCGTGCGCTCTCCGACGAGTCCGCGTTCAAGCAGTCGATGGACCGGCTCGGCGGCGACTCGCTCGTGCGCGCCTACGTCAACGGCCAGGCTGTGATGAACGTCGCGCGCAAGTACGGCGGCAAGGAAATCCGTCCGTACCTGAACAAGGTCGGCAAGCTCGACTGGATTGCGTCGCGGCTCGGAGTGTCGTCGGAGGGTGTCGCACTCGACGCGATCGTGCACGGAACGCCCGGCAAGCTCTTCAAGGGCATTCCGAAGACGTCGGGCTTCACGCCGAAGCTGCTCGGTGACACCCCGCAGAACGCGCTCCTCTACTTCACGTTCCACGGCTCGAAGAACATGTTCCAAGGCCTGCAGAACAACACGTTCTTCCGGGATCCGCAGTTCCGCCAGTTCGCGCAGCCGCTGAACCAGATCGGCCGCATCCTCGAGGGCGAGAACGCGATCTACGTCCGGCCCGGCACCGCGCGGTCGTCCGATGTCCCGTTTGCGATACCGGAGGTCACGCTGCTCGCGACGCCCAGCACCGACGGCACGAAGACTCTCGACCGGATGATCAAGCGCTTCGCCGGCTCGCCGCCGCAGGCCAACACCGTCGACGGGACGCCGGTGCACTCGATGGCGTCGAACGGGCTCGGGCTCTACTACGCCAACGTCGGCGGCAAGTTCGTCGTGACCGACCAGCCGGGCGGCATCCGCGGCGTCAAGCGCCCCGGCAAGTCGCTGTCCGACAGCGGCGAGTTCAAGGACACGAAGAACGCCTCCGGCCTGCCCGACAAGACCTTCGGCTTCGTGTACGTGAACATCCACAGCAGCGTCCCGTACGGCGAGAAGCTGGCCCAGCAGCACATCCCGGCCGACATCGCCCGGAACCTGAAGCCGCTTCGCTCCGCGGTGGAGTACGTCGCCTCGCACACGCACGAGGCGCAGATCACGTTCTTCGTCCGGATCAAGTAGCCGCGGCGACCCCTCGCGGCGCCGCTTATCTGCGTGGAGCGATGAGCGCACCAACGATCGCGCCGGCCAGCAAGAGCTGCAGATGAGTCGAAAACCGGCCGGACCGGTGCCAACCGAGGCGGCCGTGAAACAGCTTCTTTCCGCTTGGGCGCAGAAGCGGTACGACGTGCTCGAGATCCGGGGCGGAGCTCGCTGCTGCTCCGAGCGTCGCCGGATCCAGCGGGCCGCGCTTGCTCGCGAGGAGACCGAGGCAGACGAGGCCGCTGCCGATCTCGAAGCGGCGTGAGCCGATGTCTTGATGCGGCAGACGATCGCCCGCGAGATGCAGGATCGGCCCAATGAGCAAGGCGGCGAGTTTGGAGCCGCTGGCGGCACCGGCTGCGGCGCCCGTCGCGACATGAAGCGAGACAATCACGCCTGCCGGTCCTAGCACTTCGGCGCCGGCTCAGGGCCGGCCAAGTCCCAGCGGAGGAACGCCAGGCTCTACGCCGAACTGTTCTGACTTCAACGGCGACTGGGGGGCGATGCAACTCGCGGATCGGATGAGTGCGCTGTGGCACGGTCTCCGTGCCGGCTCTCCCGGCGCCGCACGTGCGCGGCGTCGGGTCGCAGCGACGGGTGCGATGGCCGCGTTCGTGCTCATGCTGCTCGCGGCGGCCGGGCTCCTGCACTTCCTCCTGACCGTTGTTGCAGTCGTCGCGGCCTGCGCAAGCATCGTCGCCTTGGCGTTCCTTGCGCGCCGTCACTCCGCCGCCGTCCCGAGGGCCGCGCGCCGCCTGATCCGGGCCGCGTTGAGACGAGGTGCCGGCCTGCGCAAGGGCATCGGCTCAGGTCTCGCGCACCTCCGCAGAGCGTGGTCGCGCGTCCGAGCCGCGGCCAATTCACGTCTCGCGGCCGCAGCAGCTGACTCGAGGAGGCGCGGACACGCCGTCGCGTCGCGCCTCCGGGTTTGGGGCGAGCGCTGGTCGAAACGCAACGCGCACGACCGCCGGCGCGACGCGCTCCGGCTGAACGCGGCCGGTGCGCAACTACGGCGCCAAAGTGCTTATCCGGAGGCCGCCGAGCAGCATCGCCTCGCGCTTGCCCTCTTTCGCGACCTCGGCGATCGGCGCTCGGAGGCACTGACGCTCAACAGCCTCGCGCTCGCGCTCGACCCTGCCGGCGACGTGACGGCACTGGAGCTGTTCGAGGAGGCTGCGACGATTCTCGGCGAGCTCGGTGACGAGCAGCACGAGGGGCAGGTGATCGCCAACCTCGCTTTGGCGTTCCGCCGCCGCGGCCGCGAGGAGCGTTCGGCTGAGGTGCTGGAGATCGCGCTCGGGAAGCTCGACCGCGCCTCACAGGCGTATCGCAAGATCGAAGGTCTTCGCCGCGCCAGCTGAGAGAGTCGCGCGCATGAGCCTGGTTCGGAGCAGGTAGCCTTCGCCGCCATGGCGAGGCGGGAGTTCCTGTTCACGTCGGAATCGGTCACCGAAGGCCATCCCGACAAGATCGCCGACCAGGTCTCGGATGCCGTGCTCGACGCGGTGCTGAAGGACGATCCCGAGGGGCGAGTCGCCTGCGAGACGCTGATCACCACCGGGCTGGTGGTCGTCGCCGGCGAGATCTCGACTGGGACGTACGTCGACATCCCCAAGCTCGTGCGCGAGCGGATTGCCGAGATCGGCTACACGCACTCCGAGTGGGGTTTCGACGCGACGACGTGCGGCGTCGTGGTCGCGATCGACGAGCAGTCGCCGGACATCGCGCAGGGTGTCGACTCG
Source organism: Gaiellaceae bacterium (assembly GCA_045806365.1). Classification (GTDB taxonomy): domain Bacteria; phylum Actinomycetota; class Thermoleophilia; order Gaiellales; family Gaiellaceae; genus 3-1-20CM-4-69-9. The sequence goes on along the minus strand of JBJMJL010000130.1, from coordinate 15,658 downwards.
TCGTACGAGGTGCAGCACGACCCCGGCGACGACGACCCGCTCGACCGAATCGGTGCGGGCGACCAGGGGATGATGTTCGGCTACGCGACGAACGAGACGAAGGAGCTGATGCCCCTTCCGATCATGCTCGCGCACAAGATTTGCAAGCGGCTCGCCGAGGTGCGCAAGGCGGGCGAGTTGCCGTATCTGAGGCCGGATGGCAAGGCGCAGGTAACGGTCCGCTACGAGATCGACGAGGAGGGACGGCAGCGGCCGATCGAGATCGAGCGCGTGCTCGTCTCCACGCAGCACTCCGACGGGATCTCGTCCGAGGACCTGATCAAGCCGGACATCATCGAGCGGGTCTTGCAGCCGATCCTGCCGCCCGACCTGTACGACAAGAAGCGGCTGTTCGGCGACCGCGACTTCGTGTTCGTCAATCCCACCGGGAAGTTCGTCCTCGGCGGACCGATGGGCGACACCGGCCTGACGGGCCGCAAGATCATCGTCGACACGTACGGCGGCGCCGCGCGGCACGGCGGCGGCGCCTTCTCGGGGAAGGACCCGACGAAGGTCGACCGCTCGGCGGCGTACGCCGCGCGCCACGTCGCGAAGAACCTCGTCGCCGCCGGGCTGGCCGAGCGCGCCGAGGTCAACGTCGCATACGCGATCGGCGTCGCACATCCGGTCTCGGTCGCCGTGCGCACGTTCGAGACGGAGAGCATCCCGGTGCCGAGGATCGAGGAGCTCGTGCGCGAGCACTTCGACCTGCGCCCTGCCGCGATCCTGCGCGACCTCGAGCTGCAGCGCCCGATCTTCTCCAGAACGGCCGCGTACGGACACTTCGGCCGCGACGACCGCGACTTCACCTGGGAGCGCACGGACAAGGCCGATGCGCTGCGCCAGGCGGCCGGAATCAGCGGCTCACTAGCCTCCGTGTAACCCGTCCGGTCGCCTCGTCATCCCTCCTTCAAGGGATGCCGGCGAGGGGCCGATACAGCGCGGGTGATCCTGCTCGTGTGCTGGGCGGCGCTCGTCCTCGTTACGGCGCTGCTCACAGTGGCTTCGCTGCGGCTCGAGGGAGCCGTGCCGTTGCTTGCGGTCTACGTGCTCGCCGCGGCGGACATCGTCGGGGCGACGGAGCTCCTCTCGCTCGTCCACTTCGTCCGCGCGGAGGGCTACCTGGCCGTGCAGTGCGTCGCCGCCGGCGCAGCGCTCACGGTCTGGCTGCGGCTCGGTCGGCCGCGTCCACGGGTTCCCCGCCTGCGGCTCTCGCCGCTGCGGCACGAGCCACTCCTGCTCTTTCTCGGCGTGGCGGTGGTGCTCGCGCTCGCCTACGAGGCGTTCCTCGCGTTCGCGCTTCCGCCGAACAACTGGGACGCGCTGGCGTATCACCTCTCGCGCGCCGCCGCGTGGTATCAAGGCCACGCTGTCGGTTGGATCTCGGGCGCCCACACCGACCGCGAGAACGTGTTTCCGCCGAACGCGGAGATGGAGATCCTGTCGACGTTCGTCTTCGTGCACGGCGACCGCCTTGCCGCACTCCCGCAGTACCTCGCCCAGCTCGCGCTCCTGCCGGCCGTCTATCTCACGTCGGTGCGGATCGGCTTCGACCGGCGCGGCGCGCTACTCGCGGCGCTCCTCACCGCGACGCTGACGGAGGTCGCCCTGCAAGCGAGCACGACGCAGAACGATCTCGTCGTCGCCTCGTTCGTCGCCTGCGCGCTCGCGCTGCTGCTCGGCGGCGACCGGCGCGAGCTTCCCGTTGCGGCCCTCGCTCTCGGCCTCGGGATCGGCACGAAGCTGACCGCGCTCTTCGTCGTACCGGTGCTCCTCGTCTTCGCGCTGCTCCTGCTTCCCCGGCGCCGCCTCGCCGAGCTTGCTCTGTGCGTGGCCGTCGCGGTTGCCGCGTTCGGGTCGTTCGGATACGTCTCGAACCTCCGACATACCGGCAGCGTCCTCGGAGGCTCGGCCGAGATCAACGCCTACGGCTCCGAGTTGACCGTCAAGGAATTGGGAGCGAACGTCGCGCGGGACTACTGGCGGTTCATCGACTTCAGCGGCTACCGCCCGGACCCGCAGACGCTGGAGGCGATCTGGCAGGTCGGCTTCGCCGGCTTCGAAGGGCTGGGGCTGCCGGCGGAACCGTCCTGGCCGAATACGACCGCGAACGAGGACATTTCGTCTTTCGGACCGCTCGGGGCCCTGCTGGTCGTGCCGCTGTCGCTCTTCTTCCTCATCGCCGGAGCGATGCGGCGGAGCACGCGCTTTCGTGTGTTGCTCGCGCTCGCCCTGCCGCTTTTCGTGCTCGAGCTCGCGCTCGTCTATCACTACAACCCGTACGTCGGGCGGTTCCTGCTCGTTCCCCTCGCGCTGACCATGCCGCTTGCCGCCTGGCTTTGGCCGTATCGCCTGCTGTCGACCGCGCTGGCGATCACGGGCGTCGTGACACTCGCGCTCGGCCTTGCCCTGAACGAGGTCAAACCGGCCGGGCTCGAGGGGCGAAAACCCGCTTGGACCCTGGCGCGCTGGGAGGCCCAGAGCCAAACGCGCACGCCGATGCGGGCGCCACTTTCGTGGCTGGACGACCGTGTGCCGCCGAACGCGCGCGTGGGCGTCCTTCTCGCGGTCGACGACTGGGACTATCCGCTTTACGGGCCGCAGCTGACGCGCACACTTGTCCCGCTCCGCGCTCGCGACCCCCTGCAGGAGGCACGGCGGCTCGGACTGCGCTGGGTCGTGCTGAACCGTTCGCGCGCGCACGTCACCGGCGGCCGCGGCTGGAACGCGGTGGTCTTTCGCTCCTCGGGCTGGACGGTCCTCTCGCGCTAGCTCGCCGGTCGGACAAAGAGTCCGGCGGCGGCCTTCTCGCCGATGGCGCGCTCGGCGCCGTTGAGCCGGACGGTCATCTGCCCGGCCGCGGGCTGGGCCTCGCGCACCTCGATCTCACGTCCCGGCACCAATCCCTCGTCGTAGAACCAGTGCAGCAGCTCGCCGTCGTGCTCGGCAAGCCGGACGATCGTCGCCCGCGCGCCGGCCTCGAGCTCCGACAGCGCCGCCAGCTGCTGGTTCTCGGCCTGCTCGAAATCGGGATCGACGGGCCACCCGTGCGGACAGCGCTCGGGATGGCCGAGCCGCTCGTCGATCCGCTCGACCATGTCGTCGGTGAACGTGTCGCCGAGCGCGTCCGCGTGCACGTGCGCCTCCGCCGCGGTGTAGCCCATGAAGTCCGTCAGCAGGCGTTCGATGATCCGATGCTTGCGCACGACGCGCTCCGCGCGCTTGCGGCCCGTGGCTGTGAGCAGCGCCTCTTTGTGTTCGCCGCGCTCGATCAGCCCCTCTGCCTCCAGCCGCTTCAGCATCTCGCCGGCCGACGCGCGCGAGACGTGCAGCATCTCGGCGACGCGCGAGGCGAGCGTCGGGGAGCCCCCACTCAGCGGCCGGTACTCGCCGATCGGGAAGGCGAGGAAGTAGATCGTCTCCAGGTACTCGTCGACCGAATGTCCCTGCGCCATGGACGGGGATCGTAGCCTGTAAGGTCAGCCTTACATGAGCACCACCCAGACGCTTCTGCTCGGCGCGATCGCCGGCGCGACGATCTTCCTCGGCCTGCCGATCGGGCGCATGCAGGGCGTGTCGCCGGCGACGAAGGCATTTCTCGCCGCGACGGCGACGGGGATCCTCCTCTTCCTGTTCTGGGACGTCGTCAGCGAGGCGGTCGGGCCGGTGGAGGAGGCGCTCACGAGCGGGAACGACGGACGCTTCTTCTGGCTCGCGTTCCTGTTGCTCGGTGGCTTCACGGTCGGGCTGATGAGCCTCGTCTACTACGACCTCTGGATGAAGCGGCGGCGCCGGCGTGCGTTCCTCGGCCCGGGCGCGGCGTCGACGGCGGAGTTCGAGCAGCAGGAGCACCACTTCACGGGGATGTCGCCGGCGCGCTGGCTCGCAGTCTTCATCGCGACCGGCATCGGGCTGCACAACTTCTCCGAGGGGCTCGCGATCGGACAGGCGTCCGCGTCCGACGAGCTCAGCCTCGCGATCGTGCTGATCATCGGCTTCGGCCTGCACAACGCGACGGAGGGCCTCGGCATCTGCGCGCCTCTGACGGGCGATCGTGAGCAACCGAGCTGGCGGTTTCTCGCGCTGCTCGGGCTGATCGGCGGTGGGCCGACCTTCATCGGAACCGTCGTCGGTCAGGCGTGGGTGAACGAGAGCGTGATGATCGTCTTCTTCGCGCTCGCGGCCGGCTCGATCCTCTACGTCGTGATGGAGCTCCTGAACGTCGGCCGCGCCCTCACGTCGAAGACGGTCGTGACCTGGGGCGTGCTGTTCGGGCTCTTCCTCGGCTTCGCGACCGACTTCATCCTGGTCGCGGCCGGCGCGTAGCGCGTACTACGGCGAGGTCTTTGTCGGACCACACCAACTCGGCGTCGAGGCCTGCGTCGCTCAGCCAACGCAGCTGATCGTCGACGCGGTCGGGCAGGTCGTAGACGCCGTCGATCGGCGTGACGACGTCCTCTTCGCGCTCGGGGACGACCACATCCGCCAGCACGAAGCGCCCGCCGGGTCGCAGCACGTCGACGACACGTCGGAACAGGTCCTGTTTCCCCACGCCGTCGAGGTGGTGGACCGCCAGCGCGCTGACGACGACGTCGAACGCGCCGGAAGGAAGTGGGTCTTCGAGGCGTGCGAGCCGAATGTCGGCCTCCGGCAGTTCCTCGCGCGCGCGCTCCAGCATCTCCGGACTGGAGTCGACCGCGACGAGATTCGCATCGGGATGCCGCCCGAGGACCCGTCTCGCCGTCTCGCCGGTGCCGACGCCGAGCTCGAGAATGTCGCTTGCCCCTGCGCCGGTTGCCGCGGCCGTTCGCTCCTGCAGTTCCGCGTACGCCGGAATCTCCGCGAGCATGTCGTCCAGGTACGTCTCGGGACGCCAATGCCACTGCGGCATGCGCTGAGTCTACGCTGGGCACCTTGACTCGTTACGCGTCGGTGTACCCGCTCGTCACTGCGCGCGCGCTTGCGCGCGAGTTCACGTACGAGGTGCCGGACGAGGTCGGGCCGGGCGCCGTCGTCGAGGTGAAGTTCGGCAACTCGCGCCGGCGCGGGGTCGTGACCGAGGTCGGCGTCACACCGCCCGACGGGATCGTGACCGCGCCGGTGGAGCGCGTCGTCGAGGAATTGCCGTCTGCCCTGGTCGAGCTGGCGCTCTGGGTGGCGGACTACTACGGCTCGACGCCGGGACGCGCGCTTGCGCTCGTCGCGCCCGTGCAGCGCAAGGCGCGCGGCGAGCGGCCGCAGCCGGCTGAGCGTGACGCGTTGGCAGGCGAGCCGGAGCCCGCTGGGTTGAGCGCTTCGCAGGCGGCTGCTTTGACGCGCATCGTCGGCAGGCTCGATGCGGGTGAGAGCGCCAACTACCTTCTGTACGGCGCGACCGGTAGCGGGAAGACGGAGGTCTATCTGCAGGCATGCGCGGCCGCGCTCGAACGTGGCCGCGGCGCGATCGTCCTCGTCCCGGAGATCGCGCTCACGCCGCAGGCGCTCGGACGTTTCCGCGCGCGCTTCGGCGAGCGCATCGCGGTGCTGCACTCGGCGCTGACCGAGGCGGAGCGGCGAGACGAGCGCGCGCGCATCGCGCGCGGCGAGGCGCCGATCGTCCTCGGTGCGCGCTCGGCCGTGTTTGCGAACGTCCCCCGCGTCGGCGTGATCTGCGTCGACGAGGAGCACGACGCGTCGTACAAGCAGGAGTCCGACCCGCGCTACGACGCCCGCACGGTCGCGGCGAAGCGTGCCGCGCTCGAGGGCGCGGTCGCCGTCTTCGGGAGCGCGACGCCGCGTCCCGAGACGTGGGGCAGCCTCGAGCGGCTCGACCTCGGCGGGCGTCTGTCCGGCCCGCTGCCGCCCGTGCGCATCGTCGACCTGCGGCGCGAGGCCGGCTATCCGCTCTCGGCGCCGCTGCTCGCGGAGCTCGGTGCCGTCGCCGAGCGCGGCGGCAAGGCGATCCTGCTGCTGAACCGCCGCGGTGTCGCGCCCGCGCTCCACTGCCGCGCCTGCGGAGTGACGTTGCGGTGCGAGAACTGCGACGTCGCGCTCGTCCTGCACGCCGACCGGCACCTGCGTTGCCACCACTGCGGCCACACGGAGCCGGAGCCGGAGACGTGTCCGGTGTGCGGCTCGACCGAGCTGGCGCGGCTCGGCGCCGGCACGCAGCGGCTCGAGCGAGAGCTCGAGGCGAAGGTGCCGGAGCTCGAGCGCATCCGCCTGGACGCGGACGCGGTCGAGCGTCCGGGTGCGCTCGCGGCCGCACTGACGCGCTTCGCGTCGGCCGACCGCGTCGTGCTCGTCGGCACGCAGATGGTCTCGAAAGGCCATCACTTTCCCGGCGTCGCGCTGGCGGCCGTCGTCGACGCCGACACGGGACTCGGCCTACCGGACTTCCGCGCCGAGGAGCGCACCTTCCAGCTGCTGACGCAGCTCGCCGGGCGCAGCGGCCGCGACGCGCCGGGGCGCGTGCTCGTGCAGACGTTCCAGCCCGACTCGCGCGCGATCGAGCTTGCGGCGCGCCATGACGTGCCGCGCTTTCTGGCCGGCGAGCTGGAGCGACGTCGGGAGCTCGGCTATCCGCCGTTCCGCCATCTCGTGCGCGTCGTCGTCTCCGGGCCCGATCCCGACGCGCCGCTGCAGGCGCTCACGGAGCTGAAGGCCGGGCTGCCGGGCGACCTGCTCGGGCCGGCGCCGCTCCTTCGCCTGCGCGGGAAGTTTCGCGCGCAACTCGTCGCAAAGACGGCGCAGCCCCGGCGCATCGCCGTGCAAGCGGGGCGCCTGCTGAGCGCGGCCGCGCCGGCGATGCGCCGCGCCGGGCTCAGCGCCGTCGTCGACGTCGATCCGCAGGGCTTCTAGGTCAACGTCCCGGGACTGTCCCGGGACATGTCTAGTTCAGGGAGGGGTCGTGCGGCATGCGCGCGAGGAGCTCGAACTGGCCGCCCTTGCGCCGCAGGACGGCGCTCCAAAGGCCCTCCGGGTCGTCCGTGAAGATGTCGTCGAGGTCGGCGGGCTCGACGATCCAGTCGTCGCGCTCGAGCTCCTCCTCCAGCTGCTCGGGCCCCCAGCCCGCGACTCCGGCGAACACCCGCGTGCGCTCGAGCTCGGGCGCGCCGTCCTCGAGCGCGTCGTCGAGCGCGACGAAGCCGATGTCCTCGATCACGACGACGCCGGCTTCGTCCGGATCGTGGAACTCCGCCAGCACGGCGACGCCCTCGGGGTTCACCGGCCCGCCGACGAACACCGGCTCGTCGAGGTCGGTGACCGGCGCGAGCCGCGGCACCGCCTGCCCGACGGTTGCGTCGGAGCGGCGGTTGAGGATCACGCCGACCGCGCCTTCGTCGCCGTGCGCCGTGATGAAGACGACGGTCTGACGGAAGTTCGGGTCGAAGATCGACGGCGACGCGACGAGGAACTGCCCGGCCAGCGACTCCACAGCCTAAGTCTGACGCGTCGGCGGGAAGCGAGCGAGGATCCACGTCTGATCCAGCGGTCGGCGTGTGTACGGCCGGCCGTTGACGAGAACGAAGTCGCCCGTGCGTGGGTTCATCGGCAGGCGCGACTCGGCCGGGTAATGGCGGTTGTGCCGCTCGATCAGGTCGTTGACCTCGCTGAAATCCCACGTGGCGGCAAGCTTGCGCCACTCGCGAGGAAAGTCGGCGCCGTGCTCCTCGTGCAGCGTGCGGTGCGCCTCGGCGAGCTGCGTCTCGTGGGCCCCGATCGCGACCTCGATCGCGCGCAGGCGCCGCATCCACGCCAGTGGCCCGCCGAGCGCCGTCAGCTGCGCGCCCGCGTCGGGACGGAAGTTGCGCAGGCGTTGCCGCAGCGGCCCGCCCGTGAGCGGGCTCTCGCGCAGGTCCTCGTCGAGCGCTTCGCGCTCGCGCCGGTCGCGCGGCGTCTCCGCGCGCGTCACGCCCTGCCGCAGGATCGCCTCGCGTTCGCGCCGTTCCACGCCGCTAGTGTGCCCGCTGCATGTCAGAGGAAGTCGAAGGCCAGGTCCGCACCGAGGAGCTCGATCCGGAGCGCGAAGCGCGCCGCCAGCTCGCGCTCGCGCAGATCCGGCAGTACCCGGATCCCGTCCTGCGCATGGAGGCGAGGGCCGTCGACGAGTTCGACGACGACCTGCGCCGGCTCGTCGCGCGCATGAAGGACCTGATGAAGGAGGCGAACGGCGTCGGTCTCGCGGCGACGCAGGTCGGCGTGCTCCGGCGCGTGTTCGTGTTCGCGCCCGACGACGAACGTGTGCTCGCGCTCGTCAATCCCGGGGTGTCTCGGCCCAGCGACGAGACCGACGTCGACGACGAGGGCTGCCTGTCGATGCAGGGCATCACCGTTCCCGTCGAGCGGGCGACGTCTGTCCGGCTCGAGGGCCGCGACGAGCAGGGACAGCAGGTCGCCTACGACCTCGAAGGCATGGCCGCACGCATCGCGCAGCACGAGTACGACCACCTCGACGGCAAGCTGATGATCGACCGCACGACGCGCGACGCGCGACGTGAGGCGATGGCGGCGCTGCGGCCCCGACTCGTACTCCGCTAGTGAAGCTCGCCGTCGCGGCGACGGCGCCGTTCGGAGCGGACGTCCTCGAACGGCTCGCCGCGCGGCACGAGATCACGTCGCTGTTGACGCGTCCGGACGCGCCGCGCGGGCGTGGGCGCAAGACCGCGGCGCCGCCCTCGAAGGAGACGGCCGAGCGGCTCGGCATTCCGGTGCTGCAGCGGGCGCGTCCCGAGCCCGGGCTCGACCTCGGCGCGGACACCGTCGTCGTCGTCGCGTACGGCCTGCTGATTCCCGAGGCGGTGCTGGCGGAGCGGCTCTGGCTGAACGTGCACCCGTCGCTGCTGCCGCGCTGGCGCGGTGCCGCGCCCGTCGAACGGGCGCTGATGAGCGGTGACACCGAGACGGGCGTCACGATCCATCGCACGGTGAAGGAGCTGGACGCCGGCCCGATCGCGGCGCAGCGCGCGTTCCCGATCGGCGAACAGGACGACGCCGGAGCGGTCTACGCGAAGGCGGCACCGCTCGCCGTGGCGTTGCTCGACGACGTCCTGCCGGATCCCGACTTCACCCCGCAGGACGCGGCCGGTGCGACCTATGCGGAGAAGGTCGGGGCGGCGGATCGTGAGCTCGACTGGCACGAGCCGCCGGAACAGCTGCTGAACCGCATCCGCGCGCTGTCGCCGCACATCGGCGCGCGCGCCGTCCTCCACGGGCGTCCGCTCACGATCTGGAAGGCGCGCGTCGCCGGCGGCCGGCTCGAGCCGCTCGAGGTGCAGCCGGACGGAAAGCGCCGAATGACGTATGACGAGTTCATGCGCGGCCTGCGGTGACGGCGCGCGAGGCGGCGTACCAGGTCGTCCTGCGCGTCTTCGAGGACGAGGCATACGCGGACCGCGTGTTGCGCTCCGCCGCAGAGGAGCTCGACGCGCGCGACCGCGCGCTCGCACAGCGGCTCGCGTTCGGGACCGTGCAGCGCGTGCGCACGTTGGATCACGCGATCGAGACGCTCGGGAAGCGGCCGGTGCGCAAGCTCGATCCGCCCGTGCGTGCCGCGCTGCGCCTCGGTGCCTACCAGCTGGGCTTTTCGGACGTGGCGACACACGCGGCCGTGAACGAGACGGTGGAGCTCGTCCGCCGCGCGCGGCTCGAGCGTGCCGTCGCGTTCACGAATGCCGTGCTGCGGCGGCTCTCGGAGGGGATAGCCGCGCTGCTCGCGTCGCTGGGCGAGGCGACGCCGTTCGAAGCCGCGCTCAAGCATTCCTATCCGGACTGGGTCGCGGAGCTGTGGTGGCGCGAGCTCGGCGCCGACGCCGCGCTCGCACTGATGCGCGCCCAGAACGAGCCGCCCGAGCGCGTCGTGCGTCTCAACCATCGCAAGACCGGGACGATTGCGGGCACGCCGGATGTAGACCTGCCCGCTGCCTGGCACGTGGACAGGGTCGACGAGGACGCCTTCGAAAAAGGCCTGATCTGGCCGCAAAGCCGCGGCTCGCAGCTGGCGGGCCTCGCCGTCGGCGCGGAAGCCGGCGACCGCACGCTCGACCTCTGCGCGGCGCCGGGCGGCAAGGCGACGCAGCTCGCCGGAGAGGTCGTCGCGGTCGAGCTCCATCCCGGACGTGCGCGCGAGCTGGAGGAGAACTGCCGACGGCTCGGCGCCGACAACGTCAGGGTGGTCAACGCCGACGCCACGAAGCTGCCACCCGAGCTGACGGGCTTCGACCGGGTGCTCGTCGACGCGCCGTGCTCAGGTCTCGGCGTGCTCGCCGGCCGCCCCGACCTGCGCTGGCGGGCCGAGCCGCTGCCGGACCTACAGCACGAGTTGCTGCGCGTCGCCGCCGAGCGGGTCCGGCCCGGCGGCACGATCGTCTACTCGGTCTGCACGATGAGCTCGGAGGAGAACGAGGCCGTCGTGGACGCATCCGGCCTGCGCGTCCAGCCACTCGGTGACGCGTGGCCGCAGTTCCGTCATCCGGGGCGGCCGGAATTCCTGCTGACGCTTCCGCACGTGCACGGGACGTCGGGATTCTTCATCGCCCGACTCGCGACGTAGAGTCGCGGCGTGGGCTGGAACGACTGGATCCGCACGGCCGAGGTCGAGCCGTCGCTGTACGCCGCCGACTTTGCGCATCTCGGTGAGCAGATCGACGTGCTGCTGCGCGCGGGCGTGCGCCTCTTCCACTTCGACGTCGGCGACGGGCATTTCGTCGAGCCCATCACGATCGGGCCGATCGTGCTGCAGTCCATCTCGAAGGCGATCCACGACGGCGGGGCGTTCGTCGATTGCCACCTGATGACCGAGCATCCCGAGCAGCACTTCGGCGCGATTGCCGGCGCGGGCGGCGACAGCGTCACCGTCCACTACGAGGCGTGCGAAGACTTGCCGGCGGTCGTGCGCGCGGCGCGCGCGCACAACCTGCAGGTCGGAATGGCGTTCAAGCCCGAGACGAGCGCCTCGTACGCGGCGAACGCGGCAGTCGCGTCCCGCGTCGACATCGTCCTCTGCATGAGCATCGAGCCCGGCTATTCCGGGCAGGAGTTCATGCCGGAGGCGTACGAGCGGATTCGCACCGTGCGCTCGCTCCTGCCGGCCGGGGTGCACGTACAGGTCGACGGCGGGATCGGGCCCGAGAATGCGCGCGCCGTGCGGGAGGCGGGCGCGACCCTGCTCGTCGCCGGCTCGTCGATCTTCGGCCGCGAGGATCTGCCGCGCGCCTACCGCCGCTTGGTACAAGAGCTGGCGTGAGCCTCGAACGTGCGCTCGAGCTCGCGGAGCGAGGGCGCGGCACAACCCATCCCAATCCTGTCGTGGGCGCGGTGGTCGCGCGGGACGGCGAGGTGGTGGGGGAGGGCTGGCACGAGCGCAAGGGCGGGCCGCACGCCGAGGTGGTCGCGCTCGACGCCGCCGGCGAAGCCGCCCGCGGCGCGACGCTCTACGTGTCGATGGAGCCGTGCGCGCATCACGGCACGACGCCGCCGTGCACGGACGCGGTCATCGCCGCCGGTGTCGTCAAGGTCGTCGCCGGCTCGCTCGATCCGAATCCGGAGGCGCGCGGCGGCTTCGACGTGCTCCGAGCGGCCGGCGTCGAAGTGGAGCTGGTGGATTCGTTCGCGGCGCGCGCGCAGAACGAGGCGTGGCGCGTCTGGGTGTCGCAGCGCCGGCCGTTCGTCGTGCTCAAGTTGGCGCTGACTCTCGACGGTTTTGTGTCCATGCCCGGCACTCGCTGGATCTCCGGCGAAGAGTCGCGGCGACGTGTGCACGAGCTGCGCGCGCAGGTCGACGCCGTCGCCGTCGGGATGGGGACGGTGCGCGCCGACGACCCGCAGTTGACCGCGCGCGACGTCGACGCGCAGCGCCAGCCGCGCCGGCTCGCGTTCGGGCACGGCCCGACGGAGCTCGAGCTGCGGAGCGGCCCGCTCGCCGAGGAGCTCCGCGCGCTCGCCGGGGAAGGCGTGCAGTCGCTGCTGCTCGAAGGCGGGCCGACGCTCGCCGCGTCGTTCCTGCGGGAGGACCTCGTCGACAAGGTGCTGCTCTTCTACGCGCCGCGCATCGCTCGCGAGGGCGTGCGCTTCGACCCGCCGGCGCTCGCGTTGAGCCGGATGGCCGCGGAGCGGGTCGGCGAGGACGTGTTACTGACCGCGTACGTTCACGAGCCCAGGTGAAGCGTCCGCGTCGCGAGGCGGCCCAGCTCGTCAAGTCGTGGCGTCTCCTCGCGGGCGAGGGCGACCATCAAGACGGCCATCTCGGGGAGCTCCGAGGCGAGGAACTCGATCAGTAGCAATGAGTCGCTGTCGGCGGCTTGGAGGTCGTCGAACACGACGAGCAGCGGTTGGAGCCTTGCCTCCTCGCGCAGCATCTCCGTGACGCTCTCGAACGTGCGAAAGCGCGCCGCCTCGTCAGCGGAGCAAGGTTCCGGAAACACTCTCCCCGCATCCCGGAGCGCCTGAATCCACGGCCAGAAGGGCGGCGCACCGCCGCCGTCCCAGCCGCGTCCCCAGAGAATCCGGGCGCCTCCTGCCTTTGCATGACTCGCGATCTCGTCCCCGAGCTGCGTCTTGCCGCTCCCGGTCGCACCCACCACGACGAACAAGCGTCCGCGACCAGCGAGCGCGTCCTCGAGCCCCGCGTCGAGGAGCGCGAGCTCCTCCTCGCGGCCGACGACAGGCGTGGCGGCACGACGGCCTGGCGCAGTCGCTCGCTGCGGCACCGCTTCGAGCGTCGTTTCCTGCGCGAGAATCGCGCGCTCGAGCTTCTGCAGCGCACGGCCGGGCTCGATTCCGAGCTCGTCGAGGAGTGCTCGGCGTGCGTCGCGATACGTGGCCAGCGCTTCGGCCTGCCGGCCGACGCGATAGAGCGCGAGCATCAGCTGCGCACGCAGGCGCTCACGCACGGGATGCCGCGCAACGAGCGTCTCGAGCTCAGGTATCAACTCGGCGTGCTCGCCGAGGCGGAGCTCGGCCTCGATCCGATCCTCGATTGCGGCGGTGTGGAGCTCCTCGAGGCGCGCGATCTCGTCCTGCGCGAAGCGCTCGTACGTGAAATCCGTCAGTGGTGATCCGCGCCACAGCGCCAGCGCATCGCGAAGACGTCGCGCAGCGTCGGCGTTCGCACCGGCGGCGAGGGCGGCGCGTCCCTCGGCCAGGCCGCGCTCGAAGCGGTCGCGGTCCAGCTCGTCGTGTTCGACCCTCAGCGCGTATCCGTTGCCGACGGTGCGTAGGGTGTCCGCCGCGTCCGGCAGTTGCTTCCGGAGTGCCGAGACACAGTTTTGCAACACCTTGCCGGCCGTCGGCCGAGGGTGCTCGCCCCAGAGCGCGTCGATGATCATCTCGCTCGCCAGAACCTCGTTGGCGTGGCAAAGCAGGAACGCGAGAACGGCCTTCTGCCTTCCGCCGCCCAGCGCCAGCGAGCGCTCGCCGTCGAACGCCTCGAGCGGCCCCAGGATCCGATAGTCCATCGCGGCTGGCTTGAACCTACACCCTCGTTACCGCGCGATGGGTGGCGGTGGGCGGGCCGTGCTCATGCGGTTACCGCCGTCTTCGATCCTCTGGACGTCACGAGGGCTCAAAGGGAGGGGAAAGATGTTCCGCAAGCACTTCAAGTTCAGGCGCCGCCTCTTTGTGGGGCTCGCCTTCGCAGCGTTCGCAGCACCGGCCGCCCAAGCGTCGACCGGCTATTTCGTCGACGGCGGGCCCGCCCCCGTCAGCACTCCCTCGCACACAATCGCGGCGATCTCGGAGCGCTCGGCTACAAGCCCGAGCCAGCTTCAGGTCCAGGCGCTGCGCTGGGAGGCCATTGCAAAGGCCTATCAGCAGCCCGCCGCCGCGAGTTCCGAGCGAAGCTACGGCGTTCGCGGTCCCGATCCGTCGCTCGTGCCGCAGGTCGCCTCCGCCACGTCGACCGGCTTCGACTGGGGCGACGCGGGAATCGGCGCATCGACTGCATTCGGCCTGGCTCTGCTGCTCGTGATCGGAACGGCGATCATGCGCCGCAACCAGCCGGGTGGCCTCTCGAACGCCTAGGCGACAGGGTCACGAACACATGAAGCGGCCCTTCGGGGCCGCTTCGTTTTGCGCGCTGAGTAGCCTTTCGTGCGTGTTCACGGGCATCGTCCAGGAGCGCGGCAAGGTCGCGTCGTTCGACGGCTCACACCTCGTCGTCGAGAGCGCCATCGGCGCGGAGATCGGCGACTCCGTGGCCGTCGACGGGGTCTGCCTCACCGTCACCGACGCCCAGGACGGCCGTCTCTCCTTCGATGTCATGCCCGAGACGGTCCGCCGCACGAAGGGCTTCGCGGACGCCGTCAACCTCGAGCCGGCGTTGCGCGCCGGCGATCCGCTCGGCGGCCACTACGTCCAGGGCCACGTGGACGGCATTGGCACTGTGCGCTCGGTCGGCGAGCTCGTCTGGTTCGACTCGCCGCCCGAGATCCTCCGTTATGTCGTCGAGAAGGGCTCGATCGGCGTCGACGGCGTCTCGCTCACGGTCGCAGCCGTCGACGACCGGGGCTTCGCGGTCGCGCTCGTCCAGCACACGCTGGACGTGACGACGCTGGGCAGCCTCGAACCGCGCGATTCCGTCAACCTCGAAGTAGACGTGCTCGCGAAGTACGTGGAGCGGCTACTACGATCACAGCAGTGAAAGTCGAGGAAAAGAGCGCCTTCGCGACCATCGAGGACGCGATCGAGGACATCCGGCAGGGCAAGTTCGTCGTCGTCGTCGACGCGGCCGACCGCGAGAACGAAGGCGATCTGACGATCGCTGCGCAGTTCGCCACGCCGGACGCGGTCAACTTCATGACCAAGGAGGCACGCGGGCTGATCTGCCTCTGCCTGACCGAGGAGCGCTGCGACGAGCTCGGGCTGCGGCAGATGACCGAGCACAACGAGACGCCGTTCAACACGGCGTTCACCGTCTCGGTCGAAGCGCGCGAAGGCGTGACGACCGGCATCTCGGCGCCGGATCGCTCGCGCACGATCCAGGTCGCGATCGACCCGAAGGCGAAGGCCGAAGATCTCGTGCAGCCGGGACACGTCTTCCCGTTGCGCGCACGCGAAGGCGGCGTGCTGATGCGTGCGGGACAGACCGAGGCCGCGGTCGATCTCGCGCGCCTCGCGGGACTGATTCCCGCCGGCGTCGTGTGCGAGATCATGAACGAGGACGGGACGATGGCCCGCGTCCCCGACCTGATCCCGTACTGCGAGCGGCACGGGCTGAAGCTGATCACCGTCGCCGACCTGATCGAGTACCGCCGCCGGCACGAGCAGCTCGTCGAGCGCATGACGACGGTGCAACTGCCGACGGCGTACGGCGAGTTCACCGCAGTCGCGTTCCGCGAGAAGCTGACCGGCAAGCACCACATCGCGCTCGTCAAGGGGGACGTGGACGGCGCGGACGACGTCCTCGTCCGCGTGCACTCCGAGTGCCTGACGGGGGACGTGTTCCATTCGTTCAGGTGCGATTGCGGCGAGCAGCTCGAGCAGGCGCTGTCGCAGCTCGCAGCGGAGGAGCGCGGCGTGCTCCTGTACATGGCGCAGGAAGGACGCGGGATCGGCCTGCTGAACAAGCTGCGTGCGTACGAGCTGCAGGAGAACGGCTTCGACACCGTCGAGGCGAACCTCGAGCTCGGTTTCCAGCCCGACA
>JBJMJL010000129.1:0-17632 GCA_045806365.1 Gaiellaceae bacterium | reverse complement strand
GGAGCTGCAGGCGCGCCGGATGGAGGATGAACGGCCGCGTCTGCGGGCCTCCGAGCCCGCCGTGAAAAGAGATCAGCTCCTCGAACGCGCAGCCTTCCTCGAGCGTCGCGTCGAAGAAGCTGTTGACGAGGATGTCCGGCGCGTGCGCGAAGCCGTCGGTGCGCAGCAGGTGGCGCGCGGCGTTGGGCGAGAACGCGGCGAGCGGGTCATCGCCTTCGACATCTCCGTTACGCAGCCGATGCATTCCGCGCGCACCGAGCGCGACGCCGCCGTGGACGGATGAGTGCGCGAGCACGAAGCCGATGTGCGGATGCGCGCGCAACGCCGGGATGAGCCGCGGATGGCGCTCGCCGATCTCCTCGAGGCTCAGCCGGCGACTTTCCTCCATCAAGTACACGAGGCCGAGGTTCCCCGACGCGAGCACGACCGCCTCGCTCTGTGGAGAGACCTTCCCTGGGCGGCGGTCGGTCTTCGCACCGGTGGCTTCCTTCACGGCATTGCCGACCATTGCGGCGTTCTCGTCGCCGGACGCGACGGCGGTCGCGCCGCCGGTTGTGAGGGACTCGCTCACGAGGTCGGCGAGGCTATGGCCGTTGCGCTGAAGGAACGTCGCGCCCTGGGTCTGGCCGTGGTCGGAGAGCACGACGAGCTCGTACGGACGCGGCGCGTATTGGCGCGCGCGGTCGATGCGGCCGAACTGCTGGTCGAGCTTGCGGAGCGCCTCGAGCGTGTCCGCGCGTTCCAGACCGGAGTGATGCGCGACTTCGTCGTAGCTCGAGAACGTCGCGTAGACGACGGGCCGCCCTCTCATCATGTCCGAGATCACGCCGTAGACGATCAGGTCGCGGACGAAGACACACATCGCAGCGCGCATGAACGGATACGCGCCGCCACGATGTCCGCGCGGGCGCACGTCACGCCGTTTGGCGCGAACGGCGGCCGTCCATTCGAGCACGACCTCCCACGCGAACAGGACGAACAGCCGCGTGACGTTGAACCCGTTCGCCAGGAACGTGCGGTAGCCCGGGTTCGCGCGTTTCTCCTCGTCGATGCGGCTGACGGTCAGGATCAGGTGGTCGGCTTCGCCGGAGAGGAGGTTCCCCCGGCTGGCGCCGCCGTCGCGCAGGAGGCCGACGCCTGTGGAACGGCGATGCTCGATCTCCGCGCAGTCGTCCGGCTTCGAGCACGTCATCGTCCGACCGGTTTCCTTCTCCACCCAACGGAACGCGGAGATGTCCTCGTTCGAGCCGAGCAGGATGCCGGCCTGGCTCGCGCCTGTCTGCGACGACAGGTCGGTCTCCCACTCGGTCAACGTGTAGCCGTCTTCTGCGAGCCAGCGCGCCAGCTCCGGGGCGCTGCCGTCGCGCATCGCGCGCCGCAACGTCGGCAGGCCGAGGCCGTCGATCTCGAGGAAGATCAGGCCCGGCTCATCGGTGCGCGTCTCCCCTTCGGTGCGGCGCGCGATCCGCTGCGTCACGCGCAGCATGTACGCCTCGTCGTCGTTCGTCCGGAAGATCGGGTCGAGCACGACGGACAGCACGGACGCGATGAAGGCCGCGAGCAGCGCGTCCCAGAACGAGTCGACCGAGATCGCGCTCGGCACGATCCGCTCCGCCAGCAGGAACATCGCCGCGTCGAGCGCGAGGACGAGCAGCACGCCGAGGATCAGCGTGAACGGCAGCCGCAGCGCGGCGAGCACCGGCGGCAGGACGGCGTTGAGGACCCCGATCACGAGCGCGACGACGAGCGCACTCCCCCACCCGTTGATCTCGACGCCGGGGACGAGCCACCCGGCAAAGAGCAACGCCGCGGCCGACAGCACCCACGCGACGAGCACCCGGACGACGCGAATCCGCGGGCGCCTCATTGCGCGACCGCCTCTCTCACCGGCGAAACGTCGATGCTGCCGCCGACAGGCAAGATGCGAACCTCGACGCCGGGCGCATGCTCGCGCGCCAGCTCGGCAAAGGACGCCGCCGGCTCGCGCAAGACCCGCTCGTCGCGCGACAGCCCGATCCGGCGGTACGTGCCCCAGTGGATCGGGACGGCGATCCGCGGCCGTAGCAGCTCGAGCGCCTGCGCCGCCCGCAACGGATCGAGATGGCCGGGCGGAAGGCGCGGTCCCCAGCCCGCGATCGGCAAGAGCGCGATGTCGACAGGCGCCAGCGCGCGCATACCGTCGAAGAGGTCGGTGTCGCCGGCGAAGTAGACGCGCATGCTCCCGCTGATCAGGTAGCCCCGCGCGCGCGTCTTCCCGTGCTCGGCCCTCGTCGCGGTGACCGTAACGGGCCCGACCTTCACGCTCTCGCCGACATCGACGTGCTCGAAGCCGAGCGTGCGAACACGCGTGCCGCTCGGCACGAGCACGCGTGCCGGTCCGAGCCGCGCGAGCGCGCGGGTGTCGAAGTGGTCGTGGTGCAGATGCGACACGAGCACTGCATCCACGTCCTCGACGGCCTCCGGGCTCAAAGCGACGCGACGCATATGCAGAAGCCAGCGCCGAAAGACCGGATCGGTCAGCAGACGGACGCCGTCGAGCTCGATCTGGACCGTGCTATGGCCAAGCCAGGTGATTCGGACCACCGCTGCATCGAACCGCATCGCCAAAGGGCGCTACCTCACCCCGATCGAATGAAGCCGCGACGACGTCCTACTCGAGGGCGCTCAATGCGAACGCGAGCGCGAAGCCGATCGTCGTCACGACGCCGACCAGCGCGCCTTCGTGCTCGAACGCCTCGGGCATCATCGTGTCGGCGAGCATCGTCAGGATCGCCCCACCGGCAAACGCCAGCACGAAGGCGACGAGCGTCGACGATGCCGTGTCGAAGACGGCGAAGCCGAAGAGGGCCGCCGCTCCCGAGACGAGCGACACCAGCGTCCAAAGACCCAGCACGCGAGCGGCGCTCCAGCCCGACTGCGCCAGGCCGCTCGTTGCGGCGACCGCCTCGGGGACGTTGGACAGCGCGACGGCGACGAGGAACGCCGCGCTGATGCTGCCGCTGACGACGATGGTCAAGCCAAGGACGATCGACTCGGGGATTCCGTCCAGCACGATCCCCAACACGATCGCGAGCGGCGACCCCTCCGCCTGCGCGCCGCCCGAGTGCTTGCGGTTGGCGCCCCCCATCCGGTCGATGAGCGTGTCGCCCGTGAAGAACACGAGTGACCCAGAGAACAGGCCGGCCGCAACGGCGCCGTTGCCATGATTCGTCGCGAACGCCTCGCCGACGAGCTCATACGCGACGGAGCTGATCAAAACACCGCTGCCGAAGCCCATGATGATGCCGAGCGTCCTCTTGCCGACACGCCACTTCAGCGCGTAGGCGCCGCCGGCGATCAGAGTCGCCGCAGCGAGGAATCCCCATCCGAACGCGGCGAGCACTCCGGCGGAAGCATTGCATTTGACCTAAACGGAGCAGTCGGCGCAGGGCCACGCGCTGCTGACATTACGGGGCCGGGCGGCGGCGTCGAACTGCTGTGGTTGACGGTCAGTGGGGAGACGCCGTCCGCTCGGCACTGCGAGACCGGCAGGTGCGGCTACCTGCGGTCCCTGGGGGACCGCGAGTATGACGCCGAGCCGGCCGTTTGCCAAGACCAGAATGTGCAACCGCGCGGCCGGCGCCTCAGCGTTTGCGCTTGAACACGCGTGCCGACCTCGATCTGATGCCGCGTGCGCTCTGGCGCATGACCCTGCCGGGCGTCCGTGGGCGGAGCTCCACACACAGCACCGCCGAAGCGCCGGGCCCGCGCTCCCCATACCGGACGCCGGCCGGTGCGAACGCCGGAGCGGAGCGCCAACCCTCGGGCGCCAGTTCGTAGGCCTCGTCCTCGAAAATGACAAATCCCGCCTGACGGAAGCGGGCGCGCCACGCATCTGGCTCGTCCTGGACGAACCAACCGTGGTCTTCGGGCTCGCCGCACGGCACTGTCAGCAAGACCCGTTCGCCGACGCGACGCAGTTCGCTCAGGCCCTCGCGCATTCCGTCGCGCTCCGTCGCAGAACCGTAGCGTTCGTTGTCGGCGCCGACATGCTCGATCGTCGAGATGCAAAAGACGACATCGAAGGAGCGTGCCTCGAACGGCAGGTCTCGGACATCTGCCTGCACCCCTCTCAGTTGCGGCACGTCTGCGTCGGCCAGGTCGACGCCGACGAGCGACGACGCGCCGAGATTCAGGAGTGACGCCAGGTAGACGGGATCGGCGAACGCATAGCCGACGTCCAGCACGCGTGGCTCGCCGCGATACCGGCTCAGACACCACGCGATCTCGATCGCACGTTCGTCGGTGTTCGGGCGCGCCCGCAGCTCGCGCGGCCGTTCTCCGGCCTTGCGCGCCCACGCCGCAAACGCAACCGCGTCGTCGAGAGCTCGCAGACGATCGAACTCTTCACTCTCCACGAGGTCGCGGATGAGCGTCGCGCGTGAAAGCGTTCCGGCGTCCAGTCTGGTGACCGCCTCCGCCAGAGCGCCCGGCTCCGGGTCACGGCGCAATGCGAGCCGATAGAGCTCCCCAACGAAGTCTGCGTGCGAAAGCGCAGCGCGCTCGAGTTCGATGTTGAGGCGAGGCATTGCGGTCGCACGAGAGCCTCCCACATCGGCGGCCTCTCTTCGGTCGGGGCCCGGCGCGACGCCGGGCCCCGGACCCGTCGCACCTACGAGGTCGTCAGCGCGGCACTGGGCAGCTGGCCGCGGATCTCGCCGGCGGGGTTCTTCTTCGTGTGCACGTTCACATACGTCCGCCCCGACTCGAGTGCGTTGAGGACGGATGCGTCGACGGTCTTCGTCCCACGCGCCCCGCTCCTGCAGGGCGCACACAGGGGGACGATCACCGGGCCAGAAGTGCCGCGCGCACCGCTGTGGATGTGGGCCGCGACCCCCCTGCCCGTCAGCCTGCTGAACGTCAGCCGCCACGCGATCGTTCCGGAGCCGCCGCTCCGCGTGATCGTCGCAGTGAACGTCCCGGTCGCGCGTCGGACCTTGCCCTTCGGCCTCGGCCGCTCCTGGCTCGCCTTGAGCGTCGTCCTGACGTTCGCGACGACGGAGACCTGATCGCGAATCTCGCCGGCCGGATTCGTCGGCGTGTGGACGTTTACGTAGGCGCGGTCGTTCTCGATTGCCTCGAGCGTCGCGGCATCGATGTTCGCCGTCCCCGTCGCACCGCTCGAGCACGGCGCGCACAACGGCACGCGAACCGGACCGGCAACGCCGCGCGCGGCGACGTGGATGTGCGCCGCGATCGCATTGCCCGTCAGGTTGTTGAACTCGAGACGCCACGCCAGCTCAGCGCCCGTCCCTGATTTGGTCACCGTTGCGGTGAACGTGCCACGCGCGTTCCCGGCGTCGCCTTTCGGTGTCGGTGTCTCGTTGGCCGCGGTCATCTGCGCCGCGATTCGAATCGTCGTCGCCTGGCTTCGTGCGGCTGCCCCTCCCACTGCGGCCAGGGCGACCGCGAGCGCGAGCGCGCCCGCGAGCAAGTGGAGCCTGACCATCGCACTCCTCCTCCCGTTCACAGGATCTCCCAATCGACCCCCACGGGAGCGCCTACGGGGGCTGCTCGCGTTCGGTTTGCGGAGGTGGAATCATCGGCGCATGCGTCGCGGGGGTCTGTGCTGTCTCGCCTTGCTGCTCTGCCTGTCGGGCTCCGCTTCGGCGGGAGGCGGCTGGGAGCAGGTCCACGTGCGCATCCTCGGCATCCAGTACCGGACGCACGACGGCTTTCGGCGCCCGGCCTACGTCGTGCTGCCCGATTGGTACGGCCCCAAGAACAACCCGCCGCTGCCGCTGATCATCTCCCCGCATGGCCGCGGCGTAGCGGCCGATCTCAATGCCGACAGGTGGGGCGATCTGCCGTCGCTCGGCCCATTCGCCGTCGTCAATCCCGACGGGCAGGGCCGACTCTTCGAGCGTTTTTCGTGGGGCTATCCCGGCCAGATCGCAGATCTCGCGCGCATGCCGAAAATCCTGCAACGCGCGGTGCCGTGGCTGCGCATCGACCGCTCACGTGTCTATGCGTTCGGCGCGAGCATGGGCGGACAGGAGAGCCTGCTGCTGCTCGCGCGTCATCCGTCGCTCCTCGCCGGCGTCGCGGCGTTCGATCCGGTCACCGACATGGCGACGCGCTACCGCGACTTCCCGCGGCTGCGGTGCAACGCGGCCTGCCGCCGGCAGTGGGGCGCGTCGATCGGAGCCGGTCTTCGCGTCAAGGCCCGCGAAGAGATCGGCGGCACCCCCCGCAGCGCGCGCCATGCCTACGCTCGCCGCAGCCCGTTGACGTACGCACGCAAGATCGCCGCGTCCGGCGTCCCTCTGCAGCTCTGGTGGAGCAAGCGAGACCGGGTCGTCAATCCGCGCGACCAGGCGGTCCCGTTCGCGCGCGCGTTGCGGCGACACCATCCGCGCGCGCCGCTGCACACGGTGGTCGGATCGTGGCCGCACTCGGCGGCGATGCATCCCTACTCGAGGTTGATTCCCGCCTTGAAGGGCTTCGACCTGCTTCCGAACCGCGGCACGTCCGCGCTGCGGCCGGCGCCCGTACACCGGCTCTTGCCCTGGCATCCCGCAGTCCGCGATGGGCGCGGGCGCCTGCTTCCGTGGACGAGCTACGACCGCGTCGTACGTCTCGGCTGGAATTTCGTCGAGCGCCGCGCGCACAAGCTGTACTTGCGCTATGCGGTCTTCGACGGATCGTCGTTACGGGGGATCTACTGGCAAAACAATCCCGCGTTCGTCAACGCCGGCTTCGTCGATTCGGTGGTCGCGTGGCACGCGTACTCCGGCGACCGGCGCGCGGTCGCGACCGTGCGCCAGATGCTCGACCACCAGCTCGCGCACGGAACCACGCCGGCCGCGTGGGCGTGGTCGCGCGTCCCCTTCGCGACCGGCTGCGCAGGCGAGTCGCGTTACGGGCGCTGCCTGGCGGGAATGCCGCGGCGCTTCTACGGCGGCACCGAGCCGGACAAGGTCGGTCTACTCGGCCGCGGCTACCTGCTGTTCTACGAGCTCACCGGCGAGCGGCGCTATCTGCATGCAGCGCTGAGCGCCGCCGACGCACTGGCGCGGCAGGTGCGGACGGGTGACGCGACGCACACGCCGTGGCCTTTTCGCGTCGACGCACGAACCGGTCGCACGATCGGCGGAGCTGAGTACGGCGGCGCCGTCATCGCCCCGGTCCGGCTCTTCGACGAGCTGATCGCCCTGCGCCTCGGCGACGCGGCCGCGTACCAGCGCGCACGCGACCTCGCGTGGACGTGGCTCGTGCGGCAGCAGTTGCGCACCAATCGCTGGAGCGGCTTCTACGAGGACGTGCCGTACAACCCGGCGAGCCGCAACCAGGTTCCTCCCACGTTGACGGCGCTGTACGTCCTCGAGGATCCCTCCCGCGACGCGCAGTGGGAGACGCACGCGAGGTCACTGCTGCGCTACGTGCGCGGCGCCTTCGGCCGCGGGCCGTTCGCGGGCGCATGGGGCATCGACGAGCAGCGAGCCCCCGGTCGGCCCGGCTGCTGCTCGCCCGTCGGGCTCGGGAGCACGACGTCGCGCTGGGCAGTCGCAAACGCCGCGTTGTACGCGCGCACCGGCGACGAGAGCGCACGCGAGCTTGCGATCCGCTCGCTCAACTACGCGACCTACTTCGCCCGCGGCGACGGCCTAGTGTCGTGCTGCGGGCAGCGGCCGCAGAACACCTACTGGTTCAGTGACGGCTACTCCGACTACCTGCGCAGCTTCAACTGGGCACTGCGCTGGCTGCCCGAGCTCGCGCCGAAGCGGCAGAACCACGTGCTCGGGTCGACCTCCGTGGTGCAGCGCGTCGCGTACGGCCGCAACCGCGTCGTGTACACCACGTTCAGCCCGTCAGCCGTCGACGAGCTGCGGCTCCGTTTCGCACCCGCGCACGTCGACGGCGGGACATTCACGATGAAGCCCGCCGGTGGCGGGGACTACATCGTGGAGATCCGGCACGCCGGTGCGCGCCGGATCGTCGTCAGCGGCTAGCTCTTGCGCGCTGCAGCCCGACCGCCCTTGCGGCCCGCTGCCTTCTTCTGCGCGCTGGTGCCACCCTGCTTCGAGGAGGAGCGGGACGAGCTCGAGTGCGACTTCTTGCCGCCGCGGCTCGAGGCGCCGGGCGAATTGGAGATCCTCGCCGCGCGCTCCTTCGACATCCCCTTCTCCTTGAGCTTCTCGTACTGCTTCTCGTTTTTGACGCTGGCTCGTTTGCCTGGCATACGTCGCGTTTTCCCCTGCTCATAGCGGTGAAACCTGCGGTCGGGCGCGCTACTCTCTCGGAGTGGAACCGCCGGACGCATGGGAGTCGATCGGCTGGGATGCGGCGTGGGCCCAGACCGAGGACCTCGACCGCGACCAGCTGCTTCACCTCGCGCGCCAGCTTGCCGAGCAGCGGGAGCGCCAGCGCGCGGACGGCCTCGTTCAGATCGAGGACCTGAAGCGCGCGCTGCGCGAGCGCGCCGCCGATGTCGCGCGACGCGAGCTCGAGGTCGAGCGCAGAACGCGCGAGCTCGAGCAGCACGATGCGCCGAAGCGCTCGCTGCGCTTCCGGCGCGCCGAGCGGCAGCCGGCGGATGACACCGACCGCGCGTACGCCGAGGAGATCCTCACGCGGCGCGAAGCCGAGCTGGAGGAGCGGGCGGAGCTGGTGTCGGCGCGGGAGCGGGAGATCGCCGAGCGAGAGACGGCCGCGCTTGCCCGGCAGCTCGAGCTGGAGGAGGCGGAGCCGGCGCTGGCGCAGCGAGAGGCGAACGTCGCCCAGCGGGCCGCGCAGCTCGAGGCGCGAGAGCAGGCGCTCGCGGCCTCGCGCACGGAGTTGTCACGCGCATCGGACGAGCTCGTGCAACGCGCCGCCGCGCTCGAGGAAGCGAACCGCCAGGCCATCGCCGAGCGGGAGCAGCTCGACGCAGAGCGGCGGGAGCTCGAGCCGCGGGCGCAGGCGCTCGCCGCGCGCGAGCAGGCCGTCGCGCAACGCGAGGCGGAGGTCGGCAAGCTGCAGGAGCGCAGCGTCGCCAACGAGGAGCAGACCAGCGAGCAGGCTCAGCGGATGGAGGAGCGCGAGCAGCAGCTCGCGCAGCGCGAGCAGGACCTGCGGTCGCGCGAGTCGGAGGTCGTGCGAATCCAGGCCGGGCTCGCAGCGCAGCAGGAGAGCGTCCGCCGCCGCGAGCGCGAGCTCGAGAACGCCGAGCGCGTCCTCGCGCGCGAAACGGCCGTGCCGCGGGAGGCCTACCTCAGCTTCAGCGACGGGTTGGACGCGCTAACGGCAACGCGCCGGCTCCGCGACTAGCGAGCACGCGCGTACAGACGTCGACCACGCGCGGGTCGAACTGTGTGCCCGCGGCCTCGGCCAGCCGCCGAAGCGCCTCCTGCGGCGCCAGCCGCTTGCGGTACGGGCGATCGGTCGTCATCGCGTGGTACGCATCGCAGACGAGGATGATGCGTGACTCGATCGGGATGCTCTCGCCATCGAGCCGGTCGGGATAACCCTCGCCGTCGAAGCGCTCGTGGCAGTGCCGCACGATCGGCCGCACTTCCTCGAGCCGGTCGATCGGGGCGATGATCTTCTCGCCGAGCTCCGGATGGGTCTCGACGACGCGCCGCTCCTCCGGCGTCAAAGGGCCGGGCTTGGAGAGGATCGTCTCGGGGATCCCGATCTTGCCGATGTCGTGGAAGAGAGCACCGAGCTCGAGTCGCTTCAGCGACGCCCCCTCGAGCCCGAGCTCCTCGCCGACCTTCAATGCGAGGTCGGTGATCCACCTCGCGTGCGACGACGTGTACTCGTCGTTCGCCTCCAACGCGTTCGCCAGCGCCTCCACGGTCTCGAGGAAGGTGCGCTCGAGGTTGTGGAAGTTGCCGGCGTTCGTCAGCGCGAGCTTGGACTGATGCGCGACGCCGGCGAGCAGGCGCACCTGGCGGTCCGTGAAATCGCCCTCCTCGGGCGGCGCGACGGCGATGCAGCCGAGGCGGCCGCCGTCGAGCTTCATCGGCGCGATCGCGAACGGCCGGCCGACGCCGACCTCTTTCGCCCCGCTGATCGCCGCGTGCTGCTCCTGCGTCACGACGAAAGGCTCCTTGCCGCAGAGCAACAGCTCTGCCGACTCGTGGTCGAACTTCATCCGGGCGAGGCGCTCGCGGTCGAGCTCGTTGTAGCCGTGCGTCGCGCGGACAGCGATCTCCCCGCCGGCGATTTCCTGGAACCAGACCGATGCGCGCGGCGACCCGATCGTCAGCGCGGAGAGCTCGACGATCCGATCGACGACGGCGTCGATCCCCTCGGCGCTCGAGAGCTGGCGGCTGAACTCGAGCAGCGCAGTGGCGCGCTCGGCCTCGCGGCGCGCCGCCTCGTACAGGCTTGCGTTCTCGAGCGCAACGGCAGCGTGACCCGCAAGCACTTCGAGCAGGCGGACATCGTCCTCGTCGAACTGGTTGAGGCCGAGCTTCGAGATCACGATCACGCCGACGACGCGCGTGCCGAAGGTCAGCGGCACGACCACCTGCGACTCGTCGATCGAATCGGTGCCCGGAAGGATCCGCGCGAACTCGCAGTTGGCGGCGTCGCCGATCAGCAGTGACTCGCCCGTCTGCGCGACGCGGCCGGTGATGCCTTCGCCGACCTTGCACGCGAGGATCTCCATCGGCTCGCGTGTCTCGCTCGTGAACTGGCCGACGAACGCGATCGGGATCACGTCCGCTCCTTCGACGAGCGAGACGCGGCAGTTGTGGTAGTCGATCAGCGCCCTCAGCTCGGTCGCGATCACGGTGCCGATCTGCCGAACGTCGTTGAGCCGGTTGAGCTTGCCCCCGAGGCTCTGGAGCATCTTCATGTGCGCGACGGAGCGGACGTCGCGTGCGGAGGGCACGGGCTCACCGTCCGGCCGTTCCATCTCACTGTCCTCGTAGAGAACGATCTGGTTCTTGCCGCGGGCCTTCGCGCTCATCATTGCCGCCTCGGCGCAGGCGACGAGCTCACGCGGATTCATCGCGTGCTCGGGACCGCGGGCGAGCCCCACGGAGATGGTGATGCGCCCCGTCGGGTCGAAGTCGGTCGCCTCGACGCGATCGACGAGGCGATGCGCGAGTCGTTCGGCGTTCTGCGGCGATCGTGACGTCATGACGATTGCGAACTCCTCGCCGCCGAGCCGGTAGACGACGTCGGACGCTCGGACAGAGTCCTTCAGCGTGTCCGCGAGCGCGCGCAGGATCTCGTCTCCGGCACCGTGTCCGTAGATGTCGTTGACGCGCTTGAAGTCGTCGATGTCCAGCATCAGGACGGAGACCACTTCGTGCGAACGGCTCGCGGTCGCGAGCGCCTCGCGCAGCCGCTCGTGGAAGGCGCGATGGTTGTAGAGGCCGGTAAGCGAATCGGTCATTGCCTGGTGCTCGAGCCGAGCGCGCACCTGCGCGTTGTCGAGGGCGAGCGCGGCGGCGTCGCCGAAGCGCTTCGCGAGCTCGAACTCGTCGTCGTCGAAGGTCGCTTCTTCGCCGAGGCGGTAGATGTTCAGCGCGCCCTTGATCGAGTCCCGCGCGATCAACGGGATCGTGATCATCGCCTCGGGCTCGTCGTCGGGAGTGCCCGGCACGGTGACGACGCGCGGATCGAGATGCGCCTGGTTCACGCGCACAGGCTCGCGATGCTCGACGCCCCAGCCGGTCAGCCCGACGCCGAACGGGCACCTGTCGGCGAGGATCTTGTCCGCCCACTTGTCACGCGCCCAGACCGGAATGAGCACGCGGCGCGGCTCGTCCGCCTCGTAGATGGTCAGCGAATCGTGGGGAATCAGATCCGCGAGCGCGTCGGAGATGCGGTCCAGCAGCGCGTCGAGGCTCTGCTCGCCGAGGACGTCGTGGAAGACGTCGGCCAGGCGCCGGTACGACTCGACGAGCGCGTCGTGGGACGGCTCCGGCAGCAGCCGCAGTGGCAGGGCGTGGTCGCTCACAGACCGCGTTCGATTGGTCGATTCAGCCGCAGAGTTGTCCCCTTTTCCGAACCCCCCACAGCAAAGCGAGCGATCGTGGCAGTCGAATCCCCCGGTTGAGGGGTTCGACGGACGGGAAAGCGAAGGCATGACTGCCGCCGAGTTCGTGCCGCCGCAACTCTCCTTGCCGAAGCTCCGCGACGCGGCGGCGGGCTGCCGGGGCTGCCACCTGTGGCAGGTGGGCACCCAGACCGTGTTCGGCGAAGGGGCCAGGGCCGCCGAGGCGATGTTCGTCGGCGAGCAGCCGGGTGACCAGGAGGACCGCGCCGGGAAGCCGTTCGTCGGGCCGGCAGGCCGGCTGTTCGACGAGGCGCTCGAGGCCGCCGGGATCGACCGCACGTCGGTCTACGTCACGAACGCGGTCAAGCATTTCAAGTGGGTCGCTCGGGGCAAGCGGCGGATCCACCAGAAGCCGAACTGGACGGAAATGACCGCCTGCCGGCCGTGGCTCGACGCAGAGCTCGCGGTCGTCAAGCCGCGCGTGCTCGTTCTGCTCGGGGCGACGGCCGCGCAGACCTTGCTCGGGCGCCAGTTCAGGGTGACGCAGCATCGCGGCGAGCTGCTCGACTCGGAGCTCGCGGAAGCGGTGGCGGCGACGGTGCATCCATCGTCGATCCTCCGCGGGGAGCCGGCCGAGCGGGAGGCGAACTTCGCAGCCTTCGTCGACGACCTCAAGGTGGTCGCCGCGCTGCTCTGAGTCAGGTCGCGGGCGTTTCCTCGGTCGCGGCCTGGGCGCCCTCGGCCTCGCGGGCGCGTTGGGCGAGGTCCTGGCTCAGGTCCTCGGGGTCGTTGTCGGTCTCTTCCCAGCTCGGGCCCGGCTGCGGCGCCGCGAAGTACTGCCGCGCCGCGTACGCGGCTCCAGTGGCGAGCCCGAATCCAAGCAGCAGACGTTTCAGCTCAGTCGCCCCAGTCGAAGTCGCGGGACTTGCCCCAGAGGCTGTCTTCGTCAGCGTGCGAGACGACATCGCCGACGGTCTCCTCGCCGGGCCAAGCCACGACCGGGGCGTCACCGACGGCCGGCTCCTCGCCGTCCATCGTCTCCTCGAGCCGGGCTTGCTCCTCGGTCTTGAAGAGCGGGTGGTTGTCGAACGGATCGGCGTTCTTGTAGTGACCGATCGGCATCGTGCCCTCGAGCCGCGAGTTCCGCTCCTTGAGCTCGAGATGGTCCTGGATCACTTTCGCGAAGATCGACGGCGTCTCAACAGGCATAGGTACTCCTGGGTCGCTGGCGGGGGCCGGGTGCTCGGGCGGGATTCTAGCCGCGTGCGGGCGTTTCCACCGCCGAGGTTAGATGCAGCTACGGATGAGCGACGGCCTCGGGGGCCGTCTCGACACGGTTCTTGCCGTTGCGCTTGGCCTCGTACAGCGCCGCGTCTGCGGCCGAGAACAGCTCGGCGGCGGTCGTCGCGGGCGGCGTCGCTGCGACGCCGAAGCTCGCCGTGATCGGAATCGGCGTGCCGTCTGCGGAGAGGACGATGCGACCGGCGAGCGCTGCGCGGATCCGCTCGGCGAGATGGGCGCCTCCGTCGGCGTCGGTGCCCGGCAGGATCAGCAGGAACTCCTCCCCGCCCCAGCGGGCGGCGAGGTCGACGTCGCGGACCGTGTCCTGCAGGAGCGCCGCGAACTCGCGCAGGACGGAGTCACCGGCCGGGTGGCCGTAGCGGTCGTTCACGTCCTTGAACCAGTCGAGGTCGGCCACGACGAGCGCGAGTGCACCGCCGAAGCGCTCGATACGCGCGAGCTCGACACCAAGCGTCTCCTCGCACTGGCGGCGGTTCGCAAGGCCCGTCAGTCCGTCGACGAGCGCCTGGCGCTCGACGATGCGGTGCAGACGCGCGTTGTCGAGCGCGACCACGGCCTGCGAGGCGAGCGACACGGCGGTCATCCGGTCCTCGTTGGTGAAGTCGTCGCCGAACAGCAGCAGCGAACCGAAGTTGAGCTGGCCGGCGAGCAGGGGCACCTCGATCTTCTCGGCTCCCTCGTCCGGACGGCCGGCGCGCACGAGCTCGCCGCCCGAGCCGACGATCACGCCGCCGCTCGCGCTGGTCGCCTCGATGGCTGTCTCGACGACGAGGCGCATGAGCTGGTCGACGTCGTGCGTCGCCCCGAGCGCCTCGCCGAAGCGGGAGATGACGTCGCGCAAGCGTCCGCGCTGCCGCTCGAGCTCGTCCAGCCGCGTCTGCAACTGCGCGGCCATCTCGTTGAACGTCTGCCCGAGCAACGCAAACTCGTCGCGGCCCTGCACCGGCACACGCTGGTCCAGGTTTCCGCGCGCGATCTCCCGCGCGGCGTCGGCGAGGCGCGCCAGCGTCCGCACGATCGCGCGCCCTTCGATGTACGCAACGGCGGCGACGAGCAGCAAGCAGGCGAAGAGACCGACCAGCAGACGCTGCATCGCCGCATGGCTGGCGCTGTCGATGCCCGCCTGCGGGCTGATCACTCCGAGCGTCGCGGACGGCCACTCCGGCAGCGTTTCGGCGAGGATCGTGCGGTACCGCGCTCCGCCCAGCGTGATCGTGTGCGTCTTGCCCGGGATCGAGTCGAATCTGGTACCGAGCGCGGCTGTCGGCCCGGCGACGATGCGCCGGTCCT
Organism: Gaiellaceae bacterium; assembly: GCA_045806365.1. Lineage (GTDB taxonomy): Bacteria > Actinomycetota > Thermoleophilia > Gaiellales > Gaiellaceae > 3-1-20CM-4-69-9. Next base: position 3,063 of record JBJMJL010000129.1, on the reverse strand, counting down.
CGACAAAGATGACGTGCTCGTCGGCGTCCAGGCCGGACCGGCCCTCGAGCCGTGTCACCAGCTGCTGGTCGAACGGCAGCGACGCGATGACCGTGCCGCGTGTGCCGCGCTGGCTGACGACGGCGACCTGACGCGTCGCGGCCATCGGGTCGCTCGCCCCGATGTGAAACCCATCCGCCGTGACGACGGTGAGGTGCGGACGCCCCTCGAGCAGCCGCGCGATCGCCGCACGGTCGTGGCGGAGGAGCGTCCGCTGGAAGTACGGGTTGCGCGCCAGGCGCGCGGCATCGTCGCCGACGGCCACGAGCTCGTCCTCGTAGGTCGCGAGAGCAGCCCTCAGGCCGGCCTGCAGGCGGGCGTCGACCCGGCGCGTCTCGCTCCGGGCCGCAACTGTCGAGAAGCCCCAGAAAGCAGCGGCAAGCGGCAGCAGCGACAGCAGCATGAAATACGCGACGAGCTTGACTTTGAAGCTACCCACATCTTCCCCTCAAGTCCGACTCCCTGATGCCGATGAAATCCCTTGAACGGGGTATCGACAGATGGGGGAAAGAACATGAGGGCAACGTGCGCGCGCGTCTTAGCCGCCGCGCTGATGGCGGCAGCCGTCGCCGCAGCCGGGGCCGCGTCGGCGCTCTTCGACGCCGGGAACGACCGGCCGGGCCGAATTACGGTGCCGCCTTCTTCGCTCCAGCGCTCGGTTCGGCTCGTGGTAGCTCGGGCGCCGCGACCGCCGGCGAAAGCGAGCGTCGAACGACCACGGGCTGCGACGCCCGTCCACGTGACGATCGTCGCGAAGCCACTCATCGCCGCGCGAGGTCGGCAGGCCGTGCGGACGACGAGGCGCGGGCTCGCGTCGTCGACAGCCGCGGCGGTGTCGCATGCACCGGCGGCGGCGCCCGAGGACGACATGCAAGTATGGCCGCGTGCGATTGAGACCACGCGCCAGCCCAATCGGCATCGCGCTGACGGCGTGGGAGATCTGGCGACGCCTGCCGCCGAGGCAGCGGAAGCAGATCCTCAACATCGCGCGGACGCACGGCCCGAAAGTCGCGGCCCGCGTGATGCAGGCCCGCGCTCGCGCTCGTAACCGGAAGCTCTAGCCCGGTTCGGCGCCGAGAGCGGCGCGCACGATGCGGTCCTGCTCGCGCAGGTGCGCCGTCGGGTAGCCCTCGCTCGGGCTCGCCCGCCACGGGCGGCCCCTGTAGCTGAGCGGCACGCCCGGCGCTTCGAGCCGGTGGCGGATCGTGCGCCACGCGCCCATGTTCTGCGGCTCCTCCTGCACCCAGACGATCTCCCGCAGCTGCGGGTATGACGAGACGACCTCGGCATACGCGTCGACGGGAAACGGATAGAGCTGTTCGAGCCGCGCGACCGCGACCTGCGACGCCGTGCTGCGCAGCTCGTGCCCGACGATGTCGTAGTAGAGCTTCCCCGAGCAGAAGACGAGACGCGTCACCGTGGCATGGTCCGCGCCGGGATCGTCGATCACCGGCCGGAACGATCCCTCCGCGAGCTCTGGCAGTGCTGAAGACGCCTGTTTGAGACGCAGCAGTCCTTTCGGCGTCATGACGACGAGCGGGCGCCCGGCCGCGTCCAAAGCCTGCCGCCGCAAGAGGTGGAAGTACTGCCCCGACGTCGAGCAGTTGGCGATGCGGATGTTCTCCTGCGCTGCGAGTTGGAGGAAGCGCTCGAGCCGCGCGCTCGAATGCTCCGGTCCGTTGCCTTCGTATCCGTGTGGCAGGAGCAGCGTCAGACGCGTCGTCTCGCGCCACTTGGCGAGCCCCGCGACGATGAACTGGTCGATGACGATCTGCGCACCGTTGACGAAGTCGCCGAACTGCGCTTCCCAGAGGACGAGCGCCTCCGGCGCCGCGATCGAATAGCCGTACTCGAAGCCGAGGCACGCGTACTCGGACAGCGGCGAGTTGTAGATCTCGAAGGATGCGGTCTGGCCTTCGAGGTTCTGCAGCGGCGTGTACGTCTCCCCCGTGTGCACGTCGTGCAGGACGTCGTGCCGGTGCGAGAATGTGCCGCGCTCGGTGTCCTGGCCGGTGACGCGCACCGGAATCCCGTCGACGAGGAGCGACGCGAACGCGAGCGCCTCGGCCTGACCCCAGTCGATCCCGCCCTCGTCGATCGTCTGCACCCGCCGTTCGAGCTGGCTCTTCAGCTTCGGATGCACCGTGAAGTGCTCGGGCACCTGCAGAAGCTCGGCGTTCAGCGCGCGGAGCCGGTCGCCCGCGACGGCGGTGACGACGCCGTCCCCACTCGAATACGGAATCTTGCCGTCGGGCGGCGGCGTGCCGAACGTCGCCTTCAACGCTTCATGCGCCTGCTTCAGCTCGGCCGTTACGGCGTCGACGAGCTTCTGCGCCTCCTGGTCGGTGGCGACGCCCTCGTCGGTCAGACGGCGCGCATATTGCCGGCGCACCGTCGGATGCTCCGCGATCTGCGTGGCCATGAGCGGCTGCGTGTACGCCGCCTCGTCCTGCTCGTTGTGACCGTGCCGCCGGTAGCCGACCAGGTCGACGACGACGTCGCTCTCGAAGCGGCGGCGGAATGCGAGCGCGAGCCGTACTGCGGCGATCGCCGCTTCGGGGTCGTCGGCGTTGACGTGGATGATGGGGACGTCGAAGCCTTTCGCCAGGTCGCTCGAGTACCGCGTCGAGCGTCCCTCGCTCGGATCGGTCGTGAAGCCGACCTGGTTGTTCGCGATCAGGTGCAGCGTCCCACCCGTCGAGTAGCCCTCGAGCGCAGCAAGGTTCAACGTCTCGGCGACTTCCCCCTGTCCGGGGAAGGAGGCATCTCCGTGGATCAGCACCGGCATGGCGACGCTCGGGTCGTGCATGCCGTGGCGCGTCGAGCGATCGGTCTGCTCTGCGCGCGCGCGTCCCTCGACTACAGGGTCGACCGCTTCGAGATGACTCGGGTTTGCAGCGAGGGTAACGGTGATCTCCCCGGCGGGAGTCGAGCGCGTCCCCTCCGCACCCAGGTGGTACTTCACGTCGCCGGTCCCGCCTTCGTCGGTCGCGACGAGGGCGTCGATCGTTCGCTCGCCCTCGA
>JBJMJL010000128.1:0-4311 GCA_045806365.1 Gaiellaceae bacterium | reverse complement strand
ATCAGAGACGAGAAGTCCGACTGCTGCTGGCTGACGCCGTCACGGTTGACGGTGACGCCGGCCGCTCGGAGCTTCTGCTGCACAGTGTCGGCGAGGCCCGTGCTGTAGGCCTCCTGGTCGTCGATGATGTAGACGCGCTTGAACTTCAGCTTCTTGACGATGAAGTTCGCAACCGACGTCCCCTGCGCGGCGTCCGGCGGGACAGTGCGGAAGAAGAAGCGAGTCCGCGTTCCGTCGGTCGTCAGCTCGGTGTTCGTCGCGGAGCCGCTCACGAACGCGAAACCGGCGTTCTTCAGCGTGGCGGTCGACGCGCGGACCTCGTTGCTGCCGGCGGGGCCGACAACGCCGAGCACGTTCGAGCTCAGCGACTGAGCCGCTTTCACCGCTTCCGCCGTGCCTCCCGGCCCGCCGAGCACCGTGTCGCCGTACTGGACACGCAGCTTGTGCTTCTTGTTGACCCTGTTGTGCGCGGCGATGTAGAACTTCGCCCAGTCGGTCTGCAGCTTGCCGAGCGACGCTGCAGGGCCGGTGATCGGCGCGAGCATGCCCATCGTGACCGTCTTGCCGCACGAGATCAGCCGACTATCGGCAGACGCGGCCGCGGACGGCGCCGCAGCACGATCGACCTTGGCGGATGCCGCGGCAACGCTCACGAGTGCGGCAAGCGCCAGCGAGGCCGCAATCGCAGTTGCCCTTCTCCTCATTGAATCCCCTCCTTGATGATGAAGCCCGGTCCTACCCCTGTTGTGACGCCGAGCGAGCCTACTTGTTGTCCTGATATACGCGATTCGCCGGCGAATCCGAAGGGTGGAAGACGCCGAGGATGTGCATCGGCTCAGGCCCGACGTTCTCGATGCAGTGGACCTTCTCGGGCGGAAGGTGGAAGCAGGAGCCTGGCTTGAGCGGGACGGTTTGGCCCCCGACGTGCGCCAGTCCCTCGCCTTGCATGATGTAGCCGAGCTCCTCGTACGGGTGGCTGTGAAACGGCGCCTTGCTCGGCTGCACGATGCCGACGAACTGTGTGACGTCGAGGCACCCGGCGTCCTCGTTCACGAGGTAGCGGAAGGTCCGTTCGACCGAGGCGGTCTGCTCCGGTTGGTCTTGGAAGCGGACCGTGACTTGTCGCTTGTCCTGCGGGACGTCTCGCTCTGCGCGCGCCGACACGTTGACGACGAGGAGCTCTGACGGGCCTGGATTGTCGACGGCGTAGGTCTCGCCCGGCGCGACGAACGCGCCCGTGCCCGGCTCGAGCTGGTGCCGGTCGCCGTCGAGCTCGAGCTCGCCCGCTCCGGCGACGACGTAGAGGAGCTCGTGACGGTTCTCGGCGGTGCGCGCACGCGACCGGCCGGGCGCGAAGCGGATGACGCGCTGCTCGAGCGGCTCCGTCTGGAACGTGACGCGCGTCGTCGCGGTATCGCCGTCCTCGCGGACGGGCTCGATGTCCGCCTCGTCCACGACGAATGCGCTGACCGCAGCCATGGCGACAGACTAGTGGGTCAGACCCCGGTCTCGACCTCGACTTCGACGTCGTGGCCCTCGAGCTCGAAGACGTAGAAGTCGCGCCCAGTCACGTGCACCGCGACGTTGTAGACCGGCGTCGTCCCGATCGCGCCCTCGAAGCTGCCCCCGTGTGCGTGCCCGTGCAGGACGACGTCGGGCCGGTACTCCGCGATCGGCGTCGCCAGGCGGTCGCACCCGAGGTACGTCCAGATTCCCTCGGGCTCACCGTGGAGGGTGTCGGACGTCGGCGCGTAGTGCAGCAACACGACGCGAATCGCGCAGTGCGCCACCTCCTGCAGGCCACGTCGGATCGCGTCGACCTCCGCGCTCGTCTCCGCGTAGACCCGGCGCAGCAACGGCTCGCCGAAGTCCGGCAGCTGCGATCCCGTGAAACCGCCGACGAAGCCCTTCGCGCCGACGACGCCGACCTCGCCGCCGGCGAGCTCGAGCGTCGTCGACGAGCGGTCGAGCATGTGCACGCCCGCGTCGCGCAGCACGGCCGCGACCTCGTCACCGCGCCCGCAGTGCAGGTCGTGGTTGCCGAGCACGGCGCAGACCGGAACGCGCAGGTCCGCGCACGCGCCCGCCAAAACGCGCGCCTGCTCCGGCTCGCCGAGGGTCGTCAGGTCGCCGGCGAGCAGCACCAGGTCGATGCGCTCCTCGAGCTCGGCAAAGGAGCCCATCAGGCGTTCGCGCGTCGCCTCGGAGGCGTGGATGTCCCCCGCTGCGGCGATCGTGACCATACGCGCCATGTTCCACCCGAGGGCCAGAAGGGAAACCGGCGCTCGTGGCCGGTGACCAGGAACAGGACTTCAAGCGCCTGCTCGAGGCGATGAAGAACGCCTCCGGCCTGCTACACGACGCCGACGTCCCGGTCGTCCTCGGCGGCGGGCTCGCCTGCTGGGCGCGCGGCGCGCCTAAGACCGAGCACGACGTCGACTTCCTCGTCCGTCCAGGCGACGCCGAGCGCGGGCTCCAAGCGCTCCAAAACGCAGGCATGCGCACCGAGCGTCCGCCCGAAGGCTGGCTGCTGAAGGCGTACGACGACGATGTGCTGATCGACCTGATCTTCGCTCCGCAGGGCGGCGCCGTCGACGACGCGCTCTTCGACCGTGCCGAGGATCTCGAGGTCCACGCGACGCGCCTCAAGGTTGCAGCGCTCGAGGACGTGCTCGTGCAGAAGCTGCTCGCGCTGAGCGAACAGGACCCGGACTATTCGAGCGTGCTCGAGATCGCGCGGTCGCTTCGGGAACAGGTGAACTGGGACGACGTGCGCGAGCGCACCGCGGAATCTCCGTTCGCGACGGCGTTCTTCACACTGCTCGACGAGCTCGAGATCGTCTCGAGCTAGCTCAGAAGTAGAACTGCGACCACGCCGTCCACCAGTCCTCCGCGCGCGAGACCAGCGTGTGGTCGTCGATCTGCTCGATCCCCTTGCGGTTGCGGTACTCGACCAGCCGCGACGGCGTGTGGAACTCGATCGTGATCTCCGCAGGCCGCCCCGGATCCCACGGCTGCACCGCACTCAGATCCTTCAGCGCCCGCTTCGCCCCGTCCTCGATCAGCTCGCGCGCCTTCTGCGCCGGAAACTGCCGCGCGCTGAAACTGCCGAGCCCTTTCTTCACCGCGACCGTCGTCAGCCCCTCGCCGAGCAGCTCGCGCGCCTCGCGGCAGACGGCGTCATCGCCCGTCACCAGCAGCACCGGACAGTTCCACTGCCCTCAGAGCGCGGCGTTGATCCCGGTCTCGCCGACGGACGTCCCGTTGAACTTCAGCTCGCGCCACGACTGCCCTGACACGGTGTGCGCGAGCACGCCGTCCGGCGTCCCCGCCTTCGCATGCATCCCCACGAACAGCGCCGCGTCGCATCCCTGCTCGAGGAACTCGGTGTACTCGGTCCAGTCGTTCTGGACGACGAACTCGCAATCGGGATCGAGCTTGTCCGGCATCAGCGAGTTGAACGTCCACTCCTCGCCGGCGCCGTGGCAATCCATGACGACGATCTCCTTCGCGCCCGCAGCCTTCGCGCCGCGCACGGCCGCGTTGATCTCCTCCGTGTAGAGCTCGCGGCCCTCGTGGTATGCGCGCTTCTCCTTCGTGCCGTCCGTCTGCTGCCACTTGACGATGCCGGACACGCCCTCCATGTCGCTGATGATGAAGACCTTCACTCCGCTGCAACCGCCGCCGGCGTGCTCCACGGGAAGTTGATCCAACGGTCCGTGCGGCGCCAGACGAAGTCGCAACGAACGACGCTCTGCGCTTTCTCGTACAACACGGCAGTGCGCACGTCGTTCACGTGCTGCGCACAGAAGTCACGCGCGAGCGCGAGCGTCCGGCCCGTGTCCGCGACGTCGTCGACGACGAGCAGACGCTCGGTACGCAGGAGCGACAGATCCGGCACCGGCGGCAGCAGCAACGGCTCCTCCAGCCGTTCGTCGACGCCCGTGTAGAACTCGACGTTCAGCGTCGCCATGTTCTTGACGCCGAGCGCGTACGCCAGCGCGCCTGCCGCCGGGAGCCCGCCGCGCGCGAGCGCGAGCACCGCGTCGGGTCGAAACTCGGCAGTCTCGATCTGCGACGCGAGCTCCTCGACCGCGACCCCGACGTCGTTCCACGACATCCACTCCCGGTCCATGGACCGGAGAGAATCCCACAGATGGAGACTGGGCTGGCGGGGAAGCGCGTGCTCGTCACCGGCGCCTCGGGCGGGATCGGCGGCGCCTGCGCGCGCGCGTTCGTCGAGGAGGGCGCTCAGGTCGTCGCGCATTACCACCAGGGGCGCGAACGCGCGGAGGCGCTCGCCGCCGCTGC
>JBJMJL010000127.1:0-5718 GCA_045806365.1 Gaiellaceae bacterium | reverse complement strand
GAGCAGGCGCGGGTCGCGACCGGCGCCGCCCTGGGAATCACTGCCGACCTGTCGGATCCGACCGCGCCGGAACGGCTTCTGTCAGGCATCGGACAGGTCCCCGACTGCCTCGTCAACAACGTCGGCGAGGCCTACCAGGCGTCTTTCGAGGACGTGACCGACGAGCAGTGGGAATCAATGTGGCAGCTGAACGTGATGAGCTACGTGCGCTGTATCCGTGCCGTCCTGCCCGGAATGCGAGGGCGCAGGGGCGGGGTGATCGTGAACGTCTCGTCGACGGCGGGCAAGCGCCCTTCGACAGGAATGCCGAACTACTCCGTCACGAAGGCGGCCGTGCTCTCGCTCTCTCGCCTTGTCGCCGACCTGTATGCGAAGGACGGGATCCGCTGCAACGCGGTTGCACCGGGCCCGACGGCGACCGACGCGTGGCTCGGCGAAGGGGGTCTCGCCGATCAACAGGCGGTCCGCAGTAGTAAGACGCGTGTAGAAGTATTAGAGGCGGTCGGCAAGGGCCGGCCGCTCGGACGTCTCGCCGAGCCGGCAGAGATCGCCGCCGTCATCTGTTTTCTGTGCTCGGAGCGGAGCTCCTACGTGACAGGCTCCGCCTGGAGCGTCGACGGTGGAACCGTCCCGATCATCATCTAGCCTGGACGGATGCCCGAGGTTGCCGGCACGGTCGCTGATGCGTACGAGGCCCACGTACGCGAGCACGAGGAGCGCTGGCTCTCGCCGCTCGCCGTGCGCTCGTACGAGACGCGCGGACGGCTGCGGGTCGAGGACGATTGCCGGCTGCGTACGCCGTTCCAGCGCGACCGCGACCGCATCCTGCACTCGAAGCCGTTCCGGCGGCTGAAAGGAAAGACTCAGGTCTTCATCGATCCCGCAGGCGACCACTACCGCACGCGGATGACGCACACGCTCGAGACGAGCGCGATCGCGCGCGGCGTCGCGCGCGGCCTGCGGCTCAACGAGGACCTCGTCGAAGCGATCGGGCTCGGGCACGACATGGGCCATCCGCCCTTCGGTCACGCCGGCGAGGACGCGCTCGATCAGGCGCTGGAGCGGCACTTCGGCCGTCGCTTCCGCCACAACGAGCATTCGCTACAGATCGCCGAGGCTCTGAATCTGACAGCGGAGGTCCGCGACGGCATCCTCACCCACACCGGCGAACAGGAACCGGCGACGCTGGAGGGCAAGATCGTGCGGATCGTCGACCGTGTCGCCTACATCAACCACGACATCGACGACGCCGTACGGTTCGGCATCCTCGATCCGGAAGATCTGCCGCAGGAGGAGGTGGCGCTGCTCGGTGAGCGCGGCTCCAAGCGCATCGACACGCTCGTGCACGATCTCGTCGAGAGCTCGCAAGAGGCGGGCGACATCGTCCAGAGCGAGGAAATCGGCGGCGCGATGCTCAGGCTGCGCACGTTCATGTTCGAACGGGTCTACCTCGGGCCGCACGCGCGACTCGAGCAAGAACGCGCGCGCACGGCGGTCCGGCGCATCTTCGAGCACCTCGTCGCGCGGGGAGAGGAGCCTGAGCAGATCGTCGACTTCATCGCCGGCATGACCGATCGGTTCGCGCTCACGTACGTCGCGGAGCTCGGATAGTGGCGCGCATCAAGGATTCGTCGGTCGACGAGGTCAAGGCGGCGGCCGACATCGTCGCCGTGGTGGCCGGCCGGACACAGCTGCGCAAGGCAGGCGGCCGTTACCTCGGCCGCTGCCCGTTCCACGAGGAGCGCACGCCGAGCTTCTCGGTGAACGCGACCGACAAGCTCTACTACTGCTTCGGCTGCGGCGCCAAGGGCGACCTGATCACCTTCGTGCGCGAGACGGAGCAACTCGACTTCGCCGGTGCCGTCGAGTGGCTCGCCGACCGCTTCAACGTCCAGATCGAGTACGAGGAGACGTCGCCGCAGCAAGACGCGCGCCGCCGCCGCCGGGAGCGGCTGCTCGAGCTGCTCGACGCGGCCGCGTCTTTCTACGAGCGCTACCTCTGGGACTCGCAGGCCGGCTCGCTCGCGCGCGACTATCTGGCCGGCCGCGCGCTGCGCGAGGAAGTGTGCCGCGACTACCGCCTCGGGCTCGCGCTCGGCGGCACGACGCTGACGCGGAAGGCACTCGAACGCGGCTTCACCCGGGAGGAGCTGCTGGGGGCCGGTCTCCTCAATCGACGCGGCAACGACTACTTCTCGGGACGGCTCCTGTTTCCGCTGGCCGATGCGCGCGGACGCGTCCTCGGTTTCCAGGCGCGCAAGCTGCGCGAAGACGATCCGCTCCGCGCGAAGTACGTCAACTCGCCGGAGGGAGAGCTCTTCCGCAAGGGCGATCTGCTCTACGGCCTCGACCGTGCGCGCGCCGCCATCGCGAAGCAGGAGCGCGCCGTCGTCGTCGAGGGGAACACGGACGTACTCGCACTACGCCAGGCCGGCATCGAGCCGGTCGTCGCCTCGATGGGAACGGCGCTGACGGAGCGGCAGCTGAAGGAGCTCTCGCGACTCACGATGCGCGTGTGGCTGTGCTTCGACGGCGACGCGGCCGGCGAGGCGGCGACGTTGCGCGGCATGGAGCTCGCCGCCACGCAGGGACTCGACGTGCACGTCGTGGCGCTGCCGGCGGGCTTCGACCCCGCCGATCTCGCCGACGGATTCGAGCAGCGCCTCGGAGCAGCCGAGACGTATCTCGGCTACCGCGTGCGCCTGGAGATCGAGCGAGCCGCGGACCGGCAGGAAGCGTTCGTGCGCGTCCGCGAGGTCCTCGTCCGCTTCGAGGACTCGCCCGAACGGCAGGACGCAATCCGCTATGCCGCCGACAAGCTCGACCTGCCGAAGGAAACGCAGGCCGGGCTGGCGCCGCGGGGCGCGGCTTCCTCGACCGGGCGCATCTCGCCGCGACTGCTGGACGCCGGCGCGCGGCTCGAGCGGGACGCGCTCGCGGGCGTCGCCGCCCACCGTTCGCTCCTGCCGATCCTCGCCGAGCTCGGTTCCGAGCACTTCGACGCCGAGGACCACCGCCGCCTCCGCGAGCAATTGCTGACCAGTGGTGAGCTCGACCCCGAGCTCGACGCACGAGCGACCGCCCAGGGCATCGACGAGCGAACCGGCGAGGAGCTGCTGCTCCGTCTGCGCGAGCGCCGCATCCGCCGCGAGCTCGCCGAGGCGGATCCGGCGCGGACGCTTGAGCTGCAGGCAACACTCGCGAAAATCCTCGCTGCGGTCGAGCAACTCGCGTCGGCACAGCCGCTTTCGCGCTGAGGCACGGTCGGTCGCACCGATCGGTAGTGGTTACGATCGTCGCCCATGCGAGATGAAGCCGAGGTCTGGCAGGCACTGCTTAGGCGCAAGGGCCTGTCGGTCAACGATCTGGCGGGGAGGCTCGGCGTCACGCGCCAGCACGCGCATCGCCTCCTGACGGGGCGGCGGCCGGTCGACACCCAGCGGGGCGAGCTCGAGGCAGCGCTGGCGCTCGGCACCGCAACGAGCGGTCAGCCCCTGTACGCCGTCGGCGAGCTCGACGACGACGGGGAGCTCGATCTCGTTCCCGCAGGGGATGCGCAGCCTTTGTTCGCCGATCGCAACGTGGCGACGAGCGTCGCCGAGCAGCTCGAAGCGGCGTCGATCGATGTATGCGTGCTGCCGGTCTGGCCGGCGTACGCATGGCGGAATCTCGTTGCCTTTCACGCAGCGTGGGGCGCCGAGCCCGAACCGCGCAAGCTCTTCATCGTCGACGCCGCCGCGGACGACGTTCCGTTGGACGCGATCGTGCGAGAGATCCGACGGGGCCTAGAGGCGACGCTGCGCGCACGTGCGCAGGCGCATGATGAGGCCTCTCTCGAGGAAGTAGATCGGCGGCTGAGCGGCTACACTGGCGCGCGCCTTCCCCAGTAGCTCAATTGGCAGAGCATCCGGCTGTTAACCGGAGGGTTGTTGGTTCGAGTCCAACCTGGGGAGCTCACGGCCGGAGGCAGGCGGATCCGTAGGACTCGGCCTCTTCATAGATGAGCCGATCGGCCCATGGCGGCTACGCCCAATCCGCGCAACACTCGTCGCTTCTAATTGCGGGGAGAGGACGGGGTCATGGAGAAGTCGCACGTTGTTTTCGTCGCCGTGGTGGCGGCTGCGCTCTGTGCAGTTGCGCCGTCGGGCTCAGGGGCGGCGGGGACGCCCTCTGATCCCGACACGAAGTTGGCGCAGATCGTGCGCGGAGGCGGGACGTTCGAGCGCCCCGTCCTCGACCCCGCGACGGTCGACGGGCGGCAGGTGCGTCGAGGCAGCCTCATCGTCCGCTTCAAGCCGGGAACGTCGGCGACCGAGCAGGCCGAGGCACATCGTGCGGCAGCGGCGAACGAGGTGCACGAACTGAGGCTTCCGCGGGCGGAGCGGCTCGTCGTACGCGCCGGAGACGAGGCACGGGCGCTGGCCGCGCTGCGTGCGCGCGCCGACGTCGACTACGCTCAGCTCGACGGGATCGTTCGGGCCGACGAGGTCACCAACGACCCGCTCCTCCCGCAGCTGTGGGGAATGTCGAAAATGCGCGCGCCGCAGGCGTGGGACGTCACGCACGCGTCGCCGGCGGTCAGGATCGCCATCCTCGACTGCGGGATTTACAGCAGCTCGTCGGCGTTCCCCGGCCCTGACGGTTTCGGTCACATCGACGTCCGGACGAAGGTCGCTCTCGAGATCAATTTCTCGGTGGCGCCGGACACAGACGACTTCTGCAACCACGGGACGCACGTCGCGGGCACGGCGGCGGCGGCGACGAACAACGCTATCGGCGTGGCCGGGGTTGGCTACAACGCGATTCTTCTCAACGGCAAGGTGCTCGACGACAACGGTTTCGGCTCCATTTCGTCCGTCGTCAACGGGCTCGTGTGGGCCGCGAACAACAACGCCCAGGTGATCAACCTTAGCCTCGGCGATAACTCGGCCTGCGCGCCCGCTTTGCAAGACGCTGTCAACTACGCCTGGAGCCGCGGTGCGGTCATCGTCGTTGCCGCGGGGAACGACGGCGCGACCCCTGGTTCGAACCTGACGCGCTGCGACAACACACTCTCGGTCGCGGCGACGGACAGCAACGACGCGAAGGCGTCGTTCTCGAGCTACGGGACGAGCGTCGACGTCGCTGCCCCCGGCGTCGGGATCGTGTCCTCGAACTTCCTCGGGGCGTACGAGACCTTCAGCGGCACGTCGATGGCCGCACCGCACGTCTCGGGGCTGGCTGCGCTCGTCTGGGCATCTGGCCAGACGACGAATGCGGGGGTCGTCTCGCGGATCACGAGCACGGCGGCGGCGATTCCCGGGACGGGCGCCTACTGGGCGTACGGCCGAGTCGACGCGCTCAACGCCGTCAAACCGTCGGTCGCACCGGCACCGCCACCGGCACCGGCGCCGGGTCCGCGGGCCGTCCAGGGTCTCGACTTCAACGGCGACGGCCGGGCGGATCTCGGCGTGTTCCGACCGGCGGGCGGCTCGTGGTACGTGCGCAATGTCGCAACTGTCGACTGGGGCGAGAACGCTGACATTCCGGTGGCCGCGGATTACAACGGCGATGGGCGGGCGGATGTCGGCGTCTTCCGTCCTGCCACCGGCTCGTGGTACATCCGCGGCGTCGTCAGCGTCGACTGGGGTCAGAGCGGTGACATCCCGGTGCCGGCGGATTACAACGGCGACGGCCGTGCGGACATCGGCGTCTTCCGGCCCGCGACAGGCTCGTGGT
>JBJMJL010000126.1:0-5702 GCA_045806365.1 Gaiellaceae bacterium | reverse complement strand
CTCCCGCTCGAGACGGGTCTGTCGTTCGCCGCCGCGGCACTCGTTGCGGCGGCACGGCACGTCGTGGCATGGATGCGGCGCACTTTCGCGCGCCTGCGAGCGGTGCTGCCACGGCTGTGGTTCGAGAACGCTCGCGCCTCGTCGTTCGCGCCGGTATTGCGATGCGCGCTAGAGGTGGGCTCTGCCGCGGCGCGTGCGCCGCCCGCGTCGGGCTGACCCTGCCCAACGACGCGAGAGGAGCTCCACATGCATCGCTTCGGCGTCCTGCTCGCCGCCGTCGGCGGCGCGCTCGCCTTCACGACCGCCGCGTACGCGCACGCGGAGATCAGCCCTGCAGTCGCTCTTTCCGGGACCGGGCAGCTGTTCACGCTTGCCGTCCCGACCGAGAAGGAGGACGTCACGACGACCAAGATCGAGCTGTCCCCGCCGGACGGCTTCGAAATCGACTCGTATGTCGACGCACCCGGCTGGCAGCGCGACGCAAACGCGAATGGTGACGTCGCCTGGTCCGGCGGGAGCGTGCCGACGGATGAGGATGCGGTGTTCCAGTTCATCGCATCCGCAGACAGCGCGAAGACGTACGCGTTCACGGTGCGTCAGACGTATTCAGATGGAACCGTGGTCGACTGGACCGGGCCCGAGTCGTCCGACACGCCGGCTCCGCAGGTCGAGCTGAAATCCTCGTTCGGGGGCGGCAGCGACACGCTCGCGATCGTCGCGCTCGTGCTGGGCGCGATCGCGCTCGTCGTCGCGATCGCGGGGCTGCTGACCTCGGCCGGAAGGCGAAGCGTGGCGTGACCTCCAGGCGGCGCGTGCTGGTCGTCCTGGCGGCTGTTGCGGCAGCGTTGGTGCTGCCGGCGGCCGCCAGGGCGCACGCCGCGCTCGTGCGCACCGTCCCCGTCGCCAGCGCGATCGTGAACACGCCGCCTCCGGTGGTGCTGCTGACGTACAGCGAGCCGATCGAGCCTCGCTTCGCAGCGGTCTCCGTCACGGACGCCGGCGGTACGTCACAGGCCGCCGGGCCGCCGCGCCGCTCGGCCGCCGACCCGAAGACACTCGTCGTCCCTCTCCACCGGGTCGCGCAGGGTTGGTACCTCGTCTACTGGCGCGTCATCTCGGTCGACGGCCACCCCGTGCGCGGCGCGTTCACGTTCGCCGTCGGCCCGAACCCGGGACCGGCGCCGCAGTTCGTCATCCCTTCGATCTCGGAGACGGCGGCGACGCCGCGCCTGATCGTCGCTCGTTCGATCGTTTTCGTCTCGATGATGGCCGCGATCGGCCTCTTCCTGCTGCGGATTGCGATTGCCCGTCCCGTCGTGCGCCGGGTCCCGGAGACGCACCTGCGCGCCGTCTCCATCGCGTTCGGCATCGCCGCGGCGATCACCCTCGTCGCAGTGCCCGTCTACATCCTGATGGCGACGGCACAGTTCGCGCTGCGCTCGACGTTCGACGTCGGGGCGCTGCTGCCGCTGTTTCGCGATTCGGCCTTCGGACGCGGGTACCTCGATCTGGAGATCGCATTCGCGTTGTTCGCCGCCGCCGCCTCGCTGGCGCTGTGGGTCGACCGGCCCGAGCGAGAACGGCGTTCCGTTGCGGAGCTCCTTGCGATCACGGGCGCCCTCGCGGGCGCGGCTGCGGTGCTGGTCGTGCCGGGCCTCGGGGGACACGCCGCGCAGACGTCGCCGCGCGGTGCGATGGTGCTCTTCGACTGGGCGCACCTGTGCGCAGGGTCGCTGTGGGTCGGCGGCCTGATCGGACTGCTCGTGCTGTGGCGCAGCTTTCCCGTCGCCCGCCGGGTCGCCGGCCTCGTCGTGTGCGTGCCACGCTTCTCGAATGCGGCGTTCGTGTCGGTGCTGGTGCTGATCGCGTCGGGGATCGGCGCCTCGATCGTTCACCTGCCGACGTTTGCGTCGCTGTGGCAGACGTCCTACGGACAGACGCTGCTCGTCAAGATCGGACTGCTCAGCGCCGCCATGCTCCTCGCCGCAGTGAACCTGCTCCGCACGAGGCCGCGGCTGCTTGCGTACCGCGAGCGGCCCGAGCTCGGGCCCGGTGCAGCAACGCTGCTCAGAAGGCTCGTCGCCGGAGAGGTGCTGCTCGTGGTCAGCGCCGTCGTTGCCGCGGCCGTCTTGGCGAGCCTTGCTCCGCCGGCGAAGGCGCTCGCACGCGCGGGTGGCGCAAACGCACGGGTCGGGCCCGGCCCCGTCACCGAGGTCGTGAATGAGAACGGGTACCGCCTCGACCTCCGCGTGAGCCCGAACCGGGCCGCCGTTCCGAACAGCTTCTCGGTGCGCATCACGCGCAACGGGGTTCCGGTGCGGGGCGCGGAGGTCGTCTCGGGGTTCACCATGCTGGACATGGAGATGGGCACGCAGTCCTATGCGCTGACGGAAACGGCGCCCGGTGTGTACTCGCGGTCCTCGCCGGCGCTCGTGATGGTCGGGCACTGGGGGCTGTCGTTCGACGTGAGGCCGCCCGGCCGGCCGCCCTTCTCGGTGCTGCTGCTCGACCGGGCGAGCGGATGAGCGAGCGCAACGTGCAGCTCGTCCTCTTCGCGGCGCTGGTCGCACTGCTTGCCGGTGCCGCGGCATGCGTCGTCGTCATCCTGCTGGCGGTGGACACGTTTGCCTAGACGGGCGGCGTTCCTGGCGTGCGTGTTGGCCCTGTGCGTTCCGGCCACGGCACGCGCGAACGGCGATCCGGCGAGCGACTACCTGCTCGTGCAGAGCGTCTTCCTGCCCTTCAACGCGAAGGTCGACAAGGGCGCGGCCGAGCGCCTGAACGAGACGATCAAGGCGGCCGATGAGGCGGGATTCCGGATCAAGGTCGCCGTGATCGGCACGCGCTACGACCTCGGCACGGCGTTCTCGCTCTACAACCAGGCGCAGAGGTACGCCCAGTTCCTCGGGCTCGAGCTGTCGTTCCAGTACCACGACAGGCTCCTCGTCGTCATGCCAAAGGGCTACGGGTACTCGATCGACGGCAAGAACGACGCGCGCGGGATCCGCGTCGTGAAGCGTTTTCCCTCGCCGGGCACCGACGCGACGATGCAGGTCGAAGCCGCGACCCAAGCAATCCGGAAGCTCGCGGCGGACTCCGGACACGCCCTCCCTGAGCCGAAAAGCGGGCGCGGCGGATCGCAGACGCGCGACCGCATCACCATCGCTGCAGGGGTCACCGCGCTCGTCGCTCTGCTCGCGGGGATTGTGCTGTTCCGCCGGAGCCGTACGATTTAGGCATGCAGACGTGCCCGAACTGCGGCCGGGAGAACCCTGCCGATGCCCGATTCTGCAACGCCTGTGCGGCTTCGCTGGCGGGCGCTGCGACCGCCCTGTCCGAGGAACGGAAGATCGTGACCATCCTCTTCGTCGACCTCGTCGGCTTCACGGCGCGTGCCGAGCGTCTCGATCCGGAGGACGTACGTGCAATCCAGGCGCCGTACTTCGCACGCGTGCGAGAGGCGATCGAGTCGTTCGGGGGCACCGTCGAGAAGTACATCGGGGACGCAGTGATGGCCGTGTTCGGTGCGCCGGTCGCACACGGCGACGATCCCGAGCGCGCGGTGCGCGCCGCGCTCGCGATCCTCGATGCCGTCGACGACCTCGACGTGCGCATCGCCGTCAACACCGGGGAGGCGCTCGTGTCCGTCGCGGCGAACCCTGCGCTCGGCGAAGGGATCGTCTCGGGCGACGTCGTCAACACCACCGCGCGTCTGCAGGCCGCTGCGCCGTCGAACGGCATCCTCGTCGGCGAGGAGACGTATCGGGCAACCCGCTCCGCGATCGCTTACGACGACGCTCCGTCGGTCGTCGCGAAGGGCAAGGAAGCGCCCGTGCACGTCTGGCGCGCGCTCGCAGCTCAGACCGCTCCGGGCGAGCGCGTCGGACGCGTTCCGATGGTGGGGCGCTCGTCCGAGCTCGAGACCTTGACGGGTATCTGGGACCGCGTCGTCTCCGAACGCCGTCCTCAGCTGGTGACGCTGTTCGGTCCCGGCGGCATCGGCAAGAGCAGGCTGAGCAGCGAGTTCGCGGACGTCGTGCAGGCACGCGGCGGCCGCGCCATCCGTGGCCGCTCGCTGCCGTACGGGGAGATGACGCCGTACGGCTCGTTCGCCGCGCAGATCAAGCAGCTCGTCGGGATGTTCGACACCGACGACACCGAAGAGGCGTGTGCGAAGTTGGAACGCGCCGTCGAAGCCGCGCTGCGCGCCGGCGACGCTCGCGACGTCGCAGCTCACCTCGCGATGTTGATCGGCGTCGGGCGCGAAGGAACGGCGAGCGACCGCCAGACGCTGTTCTACTCGGCGCGCCGCTACATCGAGGCGCTGGCCGAGGATCAACCGACGCTGCTCGTGTTCGAGGACATCCATGTGGCGGCGTCGAGCCTCCTCGACCTGCTCGAGATGCTTGCGTCGCGCGTCCGCGACGTGCCGCTCTTGCTGTTGACGCAGGCCCGCCCTGAGCTCTTGTCCTCGCGCCCGGCATGGGGCGGTGGACTGCCGGCCTACACGACCGTGCAGCTCGAGCCGCTCGCCGAGCAAGACGCGCGCGAGCTCGCGCGTCGCTTGTTCGAGACGGCGGGTGCAGAGGCGCGGCGCCTCGGCGAGCTTGCCGAGACTGCCGAGGGCAACCCGCTCTTCGTCGAGGAGCTCGTGGCGTCGCTTGCGGAAGGGCGCGCCGAGTCGGGCGAGCTGCCTACGAGCATCCGCAGCATCGTCGCCGCGCGCATCGACGCGCTGCCCGCGCCGGAGCGCGAGGCGCTGCTGGATGCGGCCGTCGTCGGCAAGGTCTTCTGGCCCGGGGCGGTCGCGGGCGCGACGGCGGAGACGCTCGACGCGCTCGAGGGCCGCGATCTGATCCGCCGCGACCCCGTCTCACGCCTCGGCGCTGCGCAGGCGCAGTTCACGTTCAAGCATCAGCTCATCCGCGATGTCGCGTACGCGACCTTGCCGCGGGCGCGCCGGCGCGAGCGGCACGAGACGATCGCGGTTTTCCTCGAGGAGGCCGTGGCGGAGACCGGCGACGTCGCTCCGGCGCTGGGTCACCACTGGCACGAGGCCGGCGACCTCGAGCGCGCCGCGCGCTACTACGTCGCCGCCGGCGACCAGGCGGGCCGCGGCTGGGCGAAGGAGCAGGCGGCCCTGTACTTCCAGCAGGCGCTGGGCGTCATCTCCGAGGACGACCGGGAGCTCCGCCGCGAGGTCGCGAAGCGCTACGCCGTCGCGGCGCAGGCTTCGCTGCACCTTCCGGAGATGCTGGCCGGCCGAGGTGGGCCTAGGTCAGCGGAAAATCGTCCAGAGTGACGTCCCCGGCCGCTTCGTGATGCGCCAGGTCAGCGGGAAGTCGCCTCCCGCGCCTCGCGATGACCGCTTCGGCGTCTAGGAGGGCTTGGCAAAACGACGGGCGCGTTTCCGGTAGATCACCCTGCCCGCCGCATACACGATGAGCCAGAGCAGGAATCCCTCGATGAAGAGGAACGGCTCAGGTGGCGGCGACGAATTCCAAGGCGTCGGCGCCGGGGCGAAAAGCCAGACGCATGCCGCACCGACTCCAATTCCGATAGCCAACACAACGACCGTCTTGCCAAGAAATCGGGCTGCCCGAGCCGCGCTATTTCGCATCGCGCCGATCTTAGGTGCTCAGCCCCGGAGGTTTCGGGCACCCCCGCTAGCGCCGCCCCCTCCACGACGTCATGCGCTAGGT
>JBJMJL010000125.1:0-6301 GCA_045806365.1 Gaiellaceae bacterium | reverse complement strand
TCGGGACCGGCCCGCGTTCCCGAACTACGCCGCCGGCACCTGGGGACCGCCGTCGGCGGAAGAGCTGCTTGCGCGAGACGGACGTCGATGGCGCAGGCACTGACGTCCATCCGGGACATCGAGCGAGCGCTGTCGTCGCAGCGCGTCGATCCCGAAATCGGCGCGCCGTACCAACGCACGAGCGTCATGACGCACACGGCGTGGGTCCCGCCGGAATGGGTGGAGGCGGCGGAGGACGTGCTGAGCGGCCTGGCGGAACGGCACCCCTCGCGGACGCTGGTGCTGTTGCCCCAGCCTGACGAAGAGGATGGGCTCGAAGGCGGCGTCGACGTCGACGTCTACCCCACCGGCGAGGGACGCCAGATCTGCACGGAGACGATTCGGATCAAGCTCAACGGCCGGCGTGCGGTTGCGCCGGCGAGCGTTGTCGAGCCGCTGCTGCTGCCCGACCTACCGGCCTTCCTGCGCTGGCGCGGGCTGCCGCCGTACGGCGATGCTGCATTCGACGGGCTCGTCGACGTCGCCGACCGGCTGATCGTCGACAGCACAGAGTGGCCCGACCTGCCGGAGAGCTACCGCGGACTGACGGAGGTCTTCGACCGCGTTGCCGTCTCGGACATCGCCTGGGCGCGCACGAGTCGCTGGCGCCCGCAGCTCGCATCGCTCTGGCCGGACATCGCCGGAGTCGAGCGCATCCGCGTGACGGGCACGGCCGCACAGGCGCACCTCCTCGCAGGCTGGCTGCGCTCGCTGCTGCAGCGCCGGGTCGAGCTCGAGCACGAGCGCGCGGACCGGCTCGTCGGCGTCGAGCTGGACGGCGAGCCTGCGCCGTTCCCTCCCGGCGATCCGCCGTCGCCGGCGGACGTGCTCTCGGAGGAGCTCGACAAGTTCGCGCGTGACCGCATCTACGAAGACGCCGTTCGGGGCGCGCTCGCATGAGCAGCAAGGGGACACGCGAAGAGTGGCTGGCGGCGCGGCGCGAGCTGCTCCGGGCGGAGAAGGAGCACACCCGCCGAGGCGACGAGCTCGCTCAGCAGCGGCGCGAGCTCCCTTGGGTTCGGATCGACAAGGACTACGAGTTCGACACCGACGAGGGCCGCGCCTCGCTCGCCGACCTCTTCCGCGGGCGCTCGCAGCTGCTCGTCTACCACTTCATGCTCGGTCCCGGCTACGAGGCCGGCTGTCCTTCCTGCTCGGCGATCGCGGACGGCTTCGACGGGTCTGTCATTCACCTGATGAACCACGACGTGATGTTCACCGCGATCTCGCGCGCACCGCTCGCGAAGATCCAGGCGTACAAGCGCAGGATGGACTGGAGCTTTCGGTGGGCGTCGTCGCACGGCAGCGACTTCAACTTCGACTTCGGCGTGTCCATCACGGAGGAACAGCAAAACGAAGGCGTTGCCGAGTACAACTTTCAGTCGCGCGACGTCCGAGCGCCGATCGCGTCGCCCGTCGTTGCCGAAGTTGCGAAGAGCGCGGGCACCGACGCCGCGACCTTTCTGCGCGAAGCTCCCGGAATGAGCGCGTTCGCGCTCGAGGAGGGCGTCGTCTATCACACGTACTCGGCGTATGCGCGCGGCCTCGACGCGCTGTGGGGCATGTATCAGTGGCTCGACCGCGCACCGAAGGGACGGAACGAGACCGGTGTGTGGTGGCGCCGGAGCGACGAGTACACGAACTGACGGCAGGATCCTTCCAAACCGACGTCAAGCCGCTGATTGCGGACATCCCGGGCTGGCTCACCGACGAGGAGGGCGAGGCGCTGTACGAGCTGGCGCGCTCGTGCCGGGGCGACGGCGTCATCGTCGAGATCGGCTCGTTCAAAGGGAAGTCGACGGTCTGCCTCGGCCTGGGCTCGCGCGCCGGCAGGTCGCTGCCCGTCTACGCGATCGACCCGCACACGGCGCAGCGCTTCGGCGATTTCAAGACGAACGTCGAACGGGCGGGCATCGCCGACCTCGTCCGTCCGATCGCGTCGCTCTCGCAAGTTGCCGCGGACGACTTCTCCGAGCCGATCGAGCTGCTGTTCGTCGACGGCTCGCACGAGTACGACCTCGTCCTCGAGGACTTCGAGAAGTGGGTGCCGAAGTTGATCGACGGCGGGTGGATCGCGTTCCACGACACGACGTGGACGAAGGGGCCGCGCAAGGTCGTCAGCCACGCGATCTACCGCTCGCAGCGCTTCAAGGACGCGCGCTTCGTCGTGGGCTCGACGACAGTTGCGCGCAAGGTGGAGCAGAACTCGCTCGCCGACCGCGCGCGCAACCGCTACGTCCTCGGCGTCAAGACGGCGTTCTGGCTCGGCTCTTCCGCGCTGAAGAAGCAGCGGCGCCTCTTGCCGAAGCCGGTCGAGCGCTTCGGCCGGCGCGTGCTGAAGGCGATTCAGTGACGCGCCTCCAGGCGCATCACGACGTGCACGCATTCCTCGCCGCGGCCGACCCGCTGCTCTCTGTCGACGAGGCGCGCCACAACCTCATCTACGCGATCTGCTCGACGCTGATCGAGACGCCTGCTGCCTATCCGGAGGCGTACTTCTGGACGGTGGCGAACGGCGACACGTCGGCGGCGCTGCTGAGGACGCCGCCGTTCAACATCGTCGTCGCACGACCGTTGCGGGACGACGCGCTCGTGTTCGCGGCGGAGACGCTGCACGCCGAGGGAATCGAGGCGCCGGGTGTCGTCGGCGGCTTGCCCGAGGCGAGTGCGTTTGCGCGCGCCTGGACGGAAGAGCCGCGCCTGCGCATGTCACAGGGCGTGTATGCGGCGCGCGAGATCCGCGTACCCGACGTACCGGGGGCTATGCGGCTCGCGACGATGGACGACCTGGATCTGATCGTCGCGTGGATCCGAGACTTCTCCGCCGAAGCGCTCCCCGACGACGCGCCGCAGGGCGACGCGG
Source organism: Gaiellaceae bacterium (assembly GCA_045806365.1). Taxonomy (GTDB): domain Bacteria; phylum Actinomycetota; class Thermoleophilia; order Gaiellales; family Gaiellaceae; genus 3-1-20CM-4-69-9. Next base: position 3,399 of record JBJMJL010000125.1, on the reverse strand, counting down.
TTGAGGGTACAGCGCGGCGGCTGCAGAGCGAGCGGGCGGGAACGGCGCTCTGGGAGGTGGATGGGCGCGCTGTGTCGATGTGTGGTTACGGCGGCTCGACGCCGCACGGCATCCGCATCGGCCCGGTCTACACGCCTCCGGAGCTACGCGGACGTGGCTACGGGAGTGCGGTCACGGCCGCTGCGTCGAAGCGACTGCTCGACGGCGGGCGCGACTACTGCTTCCTCTACACCGACCTCGCGAATCCGACGTCGAACCGGATCTACATGCGCATCGGCTACCAGTTCGTTTGCGACTCGGCCGATTACGCGTTCGACTGAGCTACTTGCCGCCGCCGACGACGCGGAACTTCGGCTTGGCGACGACGATCTTGGCCGGATCCGACCACGACATCTGCTGCGCGCCGGTGGGCAAGTTCAGGTTGAAGCCGCGCACCCGGTAGTACCAGGTGCCGGCTGCGAGCGGCAGGATCGCCGACGTCGCGCCCGTCATCGTCCCGAGCGCGCCCGCGTTCTGCGGATTCGGCGCCGGCTTGAACGGATAGCGCGACTTGCTCCACTGCACCTCGTAGGCCGACGCGCCGAGCGCGGGCGTCCACGCGACGAGCGGATAGCCGTAGAAGGCCTGGCTCGTCCGTCCGGCGGTCAGGCGGCCGCTCGTCGACAGTCCCGACGCGAACAGCTCGCCCGCTGCGGTCAGTGACGGCTCGCTCGTCTTGCCGAACCGCGCAACGCGGTTGAACGGCGCCGCACAGATGTCCTGCGGCAGCTCGAGATCCTGGTACTGCAGATTGCCACCCGTGCGCGTCACCGGCTCGCCTGCACCGTGTGCGAACTTCAGCGGAGACGCGAAGCTCACCGTCGACCCGCCGACCGTGACGATCGTGGCCGACTCCTGGTTGCCGGCGTTTCCGATCACGATCGTGTCGCCGGTCGAGAAGCCGCTGGCATCGATCGCCGTCGTCGACGTCGCGCCGACAGCGCTCACGCCCGCCGTGCCGGTGGTCAGCGCGCCGGGGGAGACGGCAGCGACGGGGATGACAGTCCAGTAGTAGCCACCGCTCGGCCACTCGGTGTCCCAGAGGTCCACGGGTGCGCCGAGATTGCCGCTGAACGTCAGCTGGGGCGGGCCTGCGGGTGCAGACGCGCTCGAGATGGAATCCGAGTCTGCGGGGACGGCAGTCGTCGGTGCGGCAGGGGACTCGGACTCCGTCGTCTTGACCTGCTGGCCGTCGAACGAGAAGCTGTCCGGCTCGCGGCCGTCGCGCAGGTACGCCGAGCGCGCGGCCGGGAGCGCGGAAGGATTCGCCGGCAATGCGAGCGGGCCGTACGGCCGAGGCGCGTACGCAGGGCCGCCGACGATCGCGCTCGTGAACACGCGGTTCAGGCACTGACGGTCGGTGAAGACGTAGATGCGGAACAGCTCCGCCCTCGTCCCGTCGGCCGCGGTGTCGCCGCTGAAGGTGAACGCCGGCATCAGGCGATGAGCGGGCGAGGAGTCGTCACCCGTTGCAATCACGTCGGACACCGTGTGGCCCAGCTCCAGCGGGCCTGTCGTGTACGCGGGGTTGCTCGAGCTGTACACCGGGCTCCACGGCCCATAGGTCACCGCCGGCAGCTTGTTCTGGCGGTCGGTGTTGTCGAGCATCCGCAGCGCGCGAATACGCCAGCGCACGGTGGACGTCCAGCTCGCCGAACGATGGAACGTGTAGAGCTCGCGCTCGTCGAGGACGTTCGTGTAGACGACTTCCATCTTCGGGGTGGGGTTGTTGATGTCGATGAACCAGATCTCGTAGCCGTCCGCGCCCTCGACCGGCGTCCAGCGCAGCAAGCCCGCGTCGCCCGGCAGCGGCCTCGGAGCGGCCGACGGCTCCATGTCGAAACCGAACGGCGCGCTCCACGGCGTCGCCGATGTGCGCGTGATTGCGCGAACGCGCGCGAACAGCGCGTACGGATTGCCGGTGATCCACGGCAGCGAGACGCTGGGCGCCGCCACCGGCGTCGTCAGGTTCGCTGCGGTGTAGACGAGGCCGTTCTCGCGGAAGGTCGAGCTCGTGGCCACCTGGAACTGGTAGCGGACGGCGCCGGGCACCGGATCCCACGCGAACGACGGCGTGCGCGCGAACGAGCTGTCCACCGGCTCGTCGGCGCGGAGCAGGAATCCGTGCAGATGCTTGGGTGCCGCACCGCGGACAGGCGTCGCCGCTTCGGCCGCCGAAGCGAGCGCGAGCAGGCTGAAACAGCTGGCCGCAAGAGCGAAGACGCGCATTCCTCAATGGTCTTCGGCAGGCCGGGAGGTCTGGCTGTCCCTCGAACGAGGGACGGCTAGGCGGCGGAAAGCGCCTCGGCAAGCCGTTCGCCCGCAGCGAGCACGAGCGCGTCGGCGCCGGGGCGCCCGACCAGCTGGACCGAGGCGGGTAGCCCCTCCTCTGCCGGTCCGCACGGAAGCGCCAGCGCCGGCCAGCCGAGTGCGTTGAACGGCAGGGTGTGGTGGATCAGCGTGGCGCGCAGCGCCTGGTCGCCTACGCCCGTCGGCGGCGCGACGCAGACGAGCGTCGGCAGCACCAGCACGTCGACGTCGCCGAGCGCCTCGTGGCAGCGCTCGCGGTACTCCTCGCGCGCACGTGTTGCGAGTGCGGCTTCGGCGTCGGACACGGCGAGGCAGCGCTCGACCTTGGCCGCCAGGTCGTCGCCGTACAGCTCGGCGTTCTCGGCGTAGAGCTCGCGATGCACGTCGGCTACCTCGCGCATGAACAGCGCATCGATCTCGGGCCGCGGCCACTCGAGCTCGCGACGACGCGGGAAGCGCTCGGACGCGGCGCGCACGCGCTCGGCGACGAGCGGCTCGGCGTTCTCGATCCAAGTAACGCCTACGTTCACCTCCTCGAGCGAGTCGACGCGTGCACGCTCGAACTCCGGACTGAGCGCTTCGACTTGCGCGCTGCAGTCCGCGACCGTGCGCGCCATCGGCCCGACGTGGTCGAAGCTCGGCGCGAGCGGGAAGCAGCCGTCGGTGGGGACGAGGTCGTATGTCGGCTTGAAGCCGACGACGCCGCAGCACGCCGAAGGAATGCGGATCGAGCCGCCGCTGTCCGTTCCGAGGGCCGCGTCCGCGAGGCCCGCGGCCAGCGCGGCCGCCGATCCGCCGCTCGACCCGCCCGCGATCCGCCCCGGTGCGGCGGGGTTCGGGACCGTGCCGAAGTGTGGGTTCTCCGACGTCGTCCCGTACGCGAACTCGTGCAGGTTCGTCTTGCCGACGTTGGCGTAGCCCGCGGCCTCGAGCCGTCGCACCGACTCCGCGCTGCGGGCCGGGACGTGGTCGGCGAAGATCGACGAGCCGTACGTCGTCGTCAACCCAGCGGTGTCGAGGAGGTCCTTGACGGCGACGCGCGTCCCGGGC
>JBJMJL010000124.1:0-5977 GCA_045806365.1 Gaiellaceae bacterium | reverse complement strand
ATCGGCGCGGAGGGGCGGATCGGCGGTTTCACGATCATGAACGACTGGTCAGCGCGCGACCTGCAGCGCGCCGAGATGAAGGTCGGGCTGGGACCGTCGAAAGGCAAGGACTTCGCGACGAGCCTCGGCCCGATCGTCGTGACGCCGGACGAGTTCGACGGCTCGGACGGCGTGATGACGGCACGCGTCAACGGGGAAGAGCGGTCACGCGGCGAACTGGGCGAGATGCACCACTCGTGGGACGCAATCGTTGCGCACGCCGCACGCAACACGCGCCTGCTCCCAGGCGACGTCCTGGGATCGGGGACAGTTGGCGGGGGCTGCATTTTCGAGCAGGGCGACGGCCGCTGGCTCCGGCGCGGGGACGTCGTCGAGCTCGAAGTGGAGGGCATCGGCATGCTCCGGAACCGCGTCGGATAGGCCTTCGCTTGGCCGGCTTTAAGACTCTGTAAAGCGTCTGTTTTGAGCGGGCTCCACGCGGGGAGACCTTGGCAAACGGCCAAGGGGGGTTTGATGAGCCGAAAATTCCTGCAAGTTGCAGCGTTCGCCGTGTTGCTGATCGCAGGTGCGATCACCGCGAGCACCGTCGCCGGGGCCGGCCCGCTGCGAGCCACCGAGACGAGCAGCAGCACGACCGTGTCGACGTCGACCTCGACCACGACGACCACCACGACGACGACCACGGCGAAGAAGATCACGATCTGTCACCACGCCGCGAGCAAGGCAGGCAAGGTGAAGCACGTCACGATCAGGATCAACAAGAGCGCCTGGCCGGCGCACAAGCGCCACGGTGATTCGCTCGGCGCATGCACCGCGGCCAACCTGAAGAAGTTCCACAGTTCGGCCGCGCACAGCAAGAAGTTCCACCACTCGAAGAAGAAGAAGAAGTAGCGATCGAACGGAGGGAGGCGCCCCGCCCGGCGCCTCTCTCCCTCGTGCTGCTTGACTTTCCCCCAAGGGGAGACCGCAGCATGAGCGTCGTCATGGAGAACCTGATCCCGATCGGCGAGTTCGCCTCGGCGTCACTGCTGTCGCAGAAGGCGTTGCGCATGTACGGAGAGAACGGACTACTGCCGCCGGCGTGGGTCGATCCCGACTCGGGCTACCGCTATTACTGCCTCGAGCAGCTGCACACAGCCGCGCTGATCGGAACGCTGCGGCGGGCCGGCATGCCGCTCGCCGAGATCCGCACGTTCCTACGCGATCCCACGGTCGAGCGGCTCGACGCCCACGAGCGTACGGTTGCCGACGAGTTCGCCGAGCGGCGGCGGGTTCTCCGCTACGTCAAGCGGATCCTGAAGGAGGAGCCCATGTACGACGTCCTCACCAAACGTGTCGACGAGCAGCCGTACGTCAGCCGGACGAAGCGCGTGCTCGTGCCGGAGCTCGAGCCGTTCATCGTCGACACCTTCCGCGAGCTCGGTCGCGACGCCGCACCCGGGCCGGCGTTCGTCCTCTACCACGGGCCGGTGAACAACGACGAGGACGGACCGGTCGAGGCCTGCGTTCCCGCCACAGACGGCGACAAGCGGCTGCCGGCGGGCGAGATCGCGGTCACGGAGATCTCCGGCGAGCAGTGCCGGTTCCCGCAGATTCTCGGCGCGTACGAGGCGGTGTACCGCTGGGTCAAGGAGAACGGCCGCACCGCGGATGGGCCCGCGCGCGAGATCTACCTGCGTGGTCCGGGCGCGGACGAACAGCTGCAGATCGCGGTGCCGCTCGCCTAGTGGCCGATGTCGCGGTCGTCGGTGCGGGAATCATGGGTTCGGCGACGGCGTTCGCGCTCGCGCGCGACGGCCGCGACGTCACGTTGTACGAGCAGTTCCACGTCGGCCACACGCGTGGCTCGAGCCACGGGCGGTCGCGCATCGTGCGGCTGGCATATCCCGAGGTCGAGTTCGTCGAGCTGGCGAAGGAGGCGTTCGCCGGGTGGCGCGAGCTCGAGCGCGAGGCCGGCGTGGAGCTGCTCGAGCTGAACGGGCTGCTCGAGCTCGTCGACGATCCAGCGCAGGGATCGTCCGAGGCGCTGGACGCTGCGGGCGCGGAGTACGAGCTGCTCGCCGCCGAAGCGGCGACTGCGCGCTGGCCCGTCGGCGTTCCGGACGGCTGGACCGCGCTCTTCCAGCCGGAGGCGGGCATCGTCCGCGCTGACGTCGCATGGCGCGCGCTCGTCGACCGCGCGGTCGTGCACGGCGCACGGCTCCAGCAGGACACTCGCGTCGACTCGCTCGACGACGTCGACGCGCGCGTGGTCGTCGTTACCGCCGGTCCATGGGTGACGAAGTTCTTCCCCGACCTGCCGGTGCGAACGACACGTGAGACGGTCGCGTACTTCCGTCGCGACGGGGCGCCGCTCCCTTCCGTCGTGCAACTGGATCCCGTCACGCGCGGGCACGCGCTCTACTCGCTGCACGATCCCGTGCACGGTCTGAAGGCCGGCACACATCACGCCGGCGCGGTGGTCGGGCCGGACGAGGACGGAGCGCCCGATCCTGCCCTCGTGGAGCGAATCGCCGGGTGGGTCCGGGGCACCTACCCGGACGCGAATCCCGATCCCGTCGGCGCGGAGACGTGCATGTACACGACGACCGCGAACGAGCACTTCATCCTCGAACGCCGGGGGCGGGTCGTCATCGGTTCGCCGTGCAGCGGTCACGGCTTCAAGTTCGCACCCGCGATCGGCGCGCGGCTGGCGCGAATGGCGCTCGATATCCTTTAGATATGCCGTTCTACCAGCGCCTGGGCGACGTCCCGAGGAAGCGTCACATCCAGTTCCGCGACAACGGGACCCTCCTGACCGAAGAGGTCATGGGCATGGAGGGCTTCGTCGGAATGGAGTCGATTCTGTACCACCTGCAGTCGCCCTGTCGCGTGATGAAGGTCGGCGACTTCGAGGAGCTGAAGCGCGACGAGTGGGTGCCGAGCACGCACGCGCACCGGCACTTCGAGACGTACGGCGTCGACGCGAAGGGCGACGAGATCAGCGGCCGCCGCGTGCTGATGTGGAACAACGACGTCGAGATCTCGCTGTGCCGCCCGAAGGAGCAGATGGACTACTTCTTCCGCAACGGCGAGGGCGACGAGGTCGTGTTCGTGCACGAGGGGTCGGGCACGCTGGAGACGATCTTCGGCAACGTCCCCTACAAGGACGGTGACTACATCGTCATCCCGCGTGGGACGACGTACCGCTTTCGCCCCGAGGGTGAGCGGCGCTACCTCGTCTTCGAGAGCCCGGCGCAGATCGAGATCCCGCGGCGCTACCGCAACCAGTACGGGCAGATGCTCGAGGGCGCGCCGTACTTCCACCGCGACATCCATCCGCCGACCGAGCTGAACACGCATCGCGAGAAGGGCGAGTTCCCGGTGAAGGTGCGCGTGCGCGGCGGGTACCAGACGTACGTCCTCGACTATCACCCGTTCGACGTCGTGGGCTGGGACGGTTTTCTCTATCCCTGGACGTTCTCGGTTCACGACTTCGAGCCGATCACCGGCCGGATCCATCAGCCGCCGCCGTCCCACCAGACGTTCCAGGGACAGAACTTCGTGATCTGCAGTTTCTGTCCGAGGAAGTTGGATTTCGACCCGCTCGCGGTGCCGATCCCGTACCACCACTCGAATCTGCAGTCGGAGGAGATGATCTATTACGTCTCGGGCAACTTCGGCTCGCGGCGCGGCGTCGACGTGGGCTCGATCACGCTGCATCCGTCCGGCTTGCCGCACGGTCCGCAGCCAGGGCTCGCGGAGAAGTCCATCGGCATGCACGAGACAACCGAGCTCGCGGTGATGTGCGACACGTTCCACCCGCTGAAGCTTTCGAAGCTCGCGAAGGAGCTCGACGACGGCAAGTACGCCTACTCGTGGTACGAAAACGCACCGGATGTCGCCGGGGCGGAAGCCGTGGTCGACGGGGACGCGACCGGTGCCGGCCTCACCTCACACCTCTAGCTCCTGTTATTCCTGCTGGTAGCCTCTCTGAACGCGAATGCTCGGCCTGACTCAGTGACCTCCTGGCCATTGAGGCGGTCGGGAGGAAGGGGGAAGCACATACTTCTGCCTACCCCAAATGCCGTGAAGGTGCATGGAGCGGAGCTGCACTTCGAACTGGGGCCTCAACAGTCGGCAGGCTCGCGATGAGCAGCAAACGCCAGACGACGATGGCCAAGCTGCAACGCGAGCGCAGAGTGAAGGAGAAGCGCACGCTCAAGCGCGAGAAGAAAGAGGCTGCAGCTGCGGAGAAACGCGCAGAGCGTGACGGGGAGCCGACCGTGATGTACGACGACGACGGGCAGCCAATCGAGGTTTCCGACGCGCAGCCGACGGAGCTTGCGGACGCGCAGCCGGCGGAGATTTCCGGTACCGTGGAAGTCGATTAGAGCGAGTTCGGTTGCGCTATCGCGCTTTCCTGCCCGTTCGTGAGTTGGCAAGGGAGGTGTTTTTATGGCAACCGGAACCGTGAAGTGGTTCAGCGACGCGAAGGGGTATGGGTTCATCACCCCTGACGCGGATGGAAAGGACGTTTTCGTCCACCACAGCAACATCGTGGGCAACGGCTACAAGTCGCTCTCCGAAGGTGCGAAGGTCTCCTTCGAGGAGCGTGAGGGGAACAAGGGCATCGAGGCGTACGACGTCTCGCTGATCTCGGCGTAAGAAATCGTCTCGTGGTGGTGGCCGCAGCGCGGCCCCCACCGCAAAAGGAGCGGCTGGTGGGTACGCAGATAAAGGGCGTCATGCTCTGGTTCCATGAGACGAAGGGCTACGGGTTCATCCGCACCGAGGACGACGAGCGCGTCTACGTCGACCGTGACGGCTTTCTCAACGGAGGCGCGCCGGTCGGCCGGTGCGCCGGCTTGCAGGTACGACTCGGGATCGATGAGAAAGGCGGCCGGCGGGTCGCCGTGAATGTCGCACCGCTGACCGAGGACGCCCCTCGACGCGCGCGTCGCCGCGTGTCAGGCATGCGGGGCGGTTCGTAACCTCGGCCTTCTGAGCATCGTGCTGCGCTTCCTGTGGTTGATCGGTTGGATCGTCTCGAGGGTGATGCGACGCAACGCCGTCCTCGTCGGCGACCGTGACCGAGACCGCGCCGCGCTCAGGCTGCGCGAGCACTACGCAGGCGGGTATCTGACGCTCGACGACCTTTCGCATCGCACGGGACACGCACTTTCGGCACGCTCGCGTGGGCAGCTGAGGCGCGCGCTCCGGGGCGTCTCGGACGGCACGTTTTTCGAATCCGTCCAGGCAACGGTTCGTGACGTCGTGCTCGTCGTGTGCACCGGCGCCTACGTCGTGTTCAGCCTTGCGCTCCTGCTCGTCATCGCGCTGACGCTTCTGATTCACGGCGCGTCGGCGTCCACGCTCGTCGTCTTCTTGCTCGTGTGGCTCGTTCCGACGTACCTGCTCTCACGCCTGTGGCGTGGGAACGCCCGCTGACACGCCGGCCTTCACAGCCGCGACGCGTGCGCGCCGTGCTGCGGTCAATTCCTGCACGAAGATCTGGATCATCGCCGCGAGCGGCACGGCGGTGAGCGCGCCGAGCACGCCGAGCAGCGCGCCGAACAACGTCACCGCGACGATGATGAAGAAGGCGGAGAGGTTGACGGCCTTGCCCTGGATCTTCGGCGTGAGGATGTTGTTCTCGAGCTGCTGGTAGACGAGCAGGACGACGGCCATGATGATCGCCGCCGTCAACCCTTCCTCCGCCCACAGCGCGGGCACGAGGACGAAGCCTGCGATCGTCGCGCCGATGTTCGGGATCATGTCGAGCAGCCCCGCGATCACGCCCAGACCGACGGCAAAGCTGGATCCCAGGAGCCACGCGGTCATCCCCTGAACTGTCCCGGCGATCGCCGCGATCACGACGACGCCGATCGCCCAGCGCGAAACGGCCTCGGTCACGCGTTCCCACACGCCCACCCACCGCTCGTCCTCGCCCGGCATCAGCACGCTGCCGAGTGACGCCTTCAGCTTCGCAACGTCG
>JBJMJL010000123.1:0-6040 GCA_045806365.1 Gaiellaceae bacterium | reverse complement strand
AGACCGTCGACCGGCCCGCACCTGACTGGTCGGATGCGGAGACGATCTTCCGCCGCGCACGCACGTCCGTCGACGACACGGTGCACGGGGCAGCGCCTGCGCCGTACGTCGCGCTCGACCTCGTCGCCGGTGCGCAGCACTGGTCGCTCGAGGATGGTTACGCGCGCGAGGAAGTGGCGGTCGGCGAGCTCCTGCCCGGGCCACAAGCGCAGGCCTCGCTGTACGCGTTCCACCTCGTCGAGCAGCGCGCGAAGCGCCATCCGGCGAAGCCGACCGCGACGTCCCGCGAGGTCCGCAAGGTCGGGATCGTGGGCGCAGGCCTGATGGCGCGCCAGATCGCCGCGCTGTTCGTGCAGCGGCTGCAAGTCCCGGTGCTGATCACGGACGTGAACCAGGAAGTCCTGGACGAGGCGCTCGCGGAGCTCGGCGACGGCGTCAGCGGTGGAACCGCCTACGAGGGCTTCGCCGATTGCGATCTCGTGCTCGAGGCCGTCTTCGAGGAGCTCGGCGTGAAGCAGCAGGTCTTCGCGCAGCTCGAAGGCGTCGTACGCGACGATTGCATCCTCGCGACCAACACGTCGGCGCTGTCGGTCACCGACATGGCGGCCGACCTTCTACATCCCGACCGCGTCGCCGGTATGCACTTCTTCAACCCCGTTGCGGTGATGCCGCTGCTCGAGGTCGTGCGCGCGAGCGAAACGTCCGACGAGGCACTCGCGACCGTGTGGGCCGTCGGCGAGCAGCTGCGCAAGCGGCCGATCCTCGCTCACGATGCGCCCGGCTTCGTCGTCAACCGCGTGCTCACGCGCATGACGCGCGTGATCATGGACGCGGTCGAGCACGGCACGCCGGTCGAGCACGTGGACGAAGCGGTCATGTCGCTCGGCATGCCGATGGCGCCGTCGGTGCTGCTGCAGATGGTCGGCCCGCGCGTCGCCAATCACGTGCTCGAGCGCATGCACGACGCGTTCCCGGACCGCTTCCCGCTCTCTCCCGCGCTCGCCGCGATCGCCGACGGCGGCGAGCCGGTCGTCCTCGAAGACGCGCCGCGCACACGCGAGCAGATCGTCGAGGACGTGCTCGAAGCGGTGGCGGACGAGACGCACCGGCTGCTCGAGGAGGGCGTCGTCGCCGAAGCGGCCGACGTCGATACGGGCCTGTTGCTCGGCGCCGGCTGGCCGTTCTTCCTTGGCGGGATCACGAAGCACCTCGACCAGATCGGCATGTCGGAGCGCATGTTCGGGCACACGTTCGCCGAGATGCAGGCAGCGGCACCCGCGTAAATGGCGCAGGACGACTGGCGCATCCGAGTCGAGCTCCCGGACGAGGAAGGCGCCCGCGGCTTCCTCGACCGGCTCGGACTGACGAAGCACGACGCCGAGGAGCTCGCCGACGAGCTGCGCGAGCACCGCCTTGCCGTCTCGCGCGACGGCGACACCGTCTTCGTGTACGCCGCCACCGGCATGCAGGCCGAGCAGGCGAGCCGGATCGTCGATCAGGAGCTCCAGGAGGCAGGCTTCACACCGACGCGCCTGGTGACGGAACGCTGGCTCGGCGACGAGGAGCGCTGGGACGACGAGCCCGACCAGGGAGACGTCGAGGAGGACCTGCTCCAGCGCGGCTACGCGCCCTGGGAGGTGCGCGTCGCTTGCAAGGACCGGCACGAGGCGCACGAGCTGGCCGAGCGGCTACGGAGCGAGGGCTTCGACGTCTCGCGAACCTTCAACTACGTGATCGCAGGGACCGCCGACCGGGAGCAGGCGGTCGAGCTGGCCCAGCGCGTCCACGGAACCGTGGAGCCGGGCGGCGAGCTGGTCTACGAGGTGCAGCCGTCCAACCCATTTGCCGTATTCGGGGGCTTGGGGACCTAGCCCGGCGCGGCCGATATACTTCCGAGACGACGCCCGCCGATGGGGATTCGCGGGGTCACTTTTTAGACAGGTGCAGCGCCTCGAAGCGCTGCGTACATGCAGGAGATCAAAGAGCAGCCGACCGCATTGTCGGAGGCAACGGACGGCCTGGCGGCCGCCGCCCTCCGAGCCGAGGCCTGGGCAGGCGAGCCCTTCTTGCGCGAGGGCGAAGATCCGGCCCACGTCCTGGCGCCGGGAACGTCTCGCCGGCGTGCGCTCGACGACGCCGTCGCCGAGATCGAAGCCGGGAACCGCTCGCCGTCTCCGGCCTGGAAGGTCCAGTACGGCCTCATGCTCGGGCTCGAGCGCGTGCTCGCCGAGGAACGCCCGCATCTCGCCTCCGGAACGGAGCTCCGCCGGCATCAGGTCGATGCGCTCGCCGGGATGCTCACTGAGCTGATCGCGTCACACGAGCGGGAAGCGAACGGCAACGGAAACGGGGCCGTCGTCGAAGCCGTTCCCGAGGAGGAAGAACCTGAGGAGGACTCGGCGGAGGACGTCCTCGACGAGGACGAGGCTGAGGACGAGTACACCGGCCCCGACCCGGGCGCCGTACGGCGCTACCGCTTCCGGCATCCCACGGCGTCGGGGAAGACCATCGCGGCGGCCGGGTTCGTCGAGGCGGCGCGAACCCTCGGCGTCCTGATCCTCACGCACCGCCGACTGCTGGTCTCGCAGTTCACGCGCGACCTCACGGACGAGGGCTACGCCGACCGCTTCTCGCCGACGATCGAGCGCGGCAACGAGCCGCTGCGCGGGGGCAGCCCGCTGACGATCCAGACGTACGCGTGGTTCGCGCGCCATCAGGACTCGCTCTCTCGCGAGGCGTACCAGCTCGTGATCTGCGACGAGGCGCACACGGCGCTCGGCGAGAAGACGAGCAAGGCGATCCGCTCGTTCCCGGAGCCGATCTACATCGGCATGACGGCGACCGAGCAGTTGATCGCAAAGCAGGTGTCCGACGTCTTCCCGGCGTCGGTCGACGACCTGCCGCTGCAGGACGCGGCACGGCGCGGGCTGATCGCGCCGCTGCGCTGCCTGCGCGTGCCACCGGTCGCCGCGATCAACCAGGTGCCGATCGTGGGCGGCGACTTCGACCAGGAGATTCTGGCCAAGACCCTCGACCACCAGGCTTTGAACCAGGCAGCGGCGAGTCTTTATCGCGACCGCTTCGACAACACGCCCGGCATCGTGTACGCGGCCGGCGTCGACCACGCGTACAACCTCGCGCAGGAGTTCCGTGCAGCCGGCCTCGCGGCCGAAGCCGTATCGGGCCGCACGCCGCCGGTGCGGCTCGCCGAGACGCTGGCCGCATACGAACGCGGCGAGATCAACGTCCTGATCAACGCCATGCTGCTGGCCGAAGGCTGGAACTCGCCGCGCGCAACAGTGTGCATGCACCTCGCGCCGACCGCGTCGCGCCGCGTGTACCAGCAGCGCATCGGACGGATCATGCGCACGCATCCGCGCAAGGAAGCAGGCGTCGTCCTCGACTTCGTCGCGAAGGCGGCGACGCACAACGACCGCGTGATCTCGCTGCACTCGCTCCTCGATGCGGACTTCTACCGCGAGGGCGCACGCGTGACGCCGGCGCCGCGGCGCCGTGTGCAACGCCGCGCGAAGCGCAAGCTGACGCCGGCGCCGTGGCTCGTGCCGGTGACGCCCGACGTGCGCCGCCGCCTGGCAGTGATCACCCGCGAGTGGCAGCGCGTCGACCCGAAGTACCTCGACGAGGAGGAGCAGCGCTACTGGGCGAGCATCGCCGGGCGCCAGATCCGCTTCGACGAGCGCGCCGCATTCGTCGAGAAGCTGACCGCACGCGGCGCGTCGAGAGGAACGCTCGAGCAGTTCCTCGCAACGTGCGCTGCAGAGAACCCGAACCGGCGGCTCCGCATCATGGCGCTGTCGGATCGCGTCTCGATGACGGTCGAACGCGCCGACTTCGACGATCTCGTCACGCTCGTGACGCAGGCGCCGACGTGGGAGAAGGACCGCATGGGCGGCGTGCGCATCCTGCTGCGCGCGATCTCCGAAGGGAAAGCGGACGCACCCGAGCAGATCCTCGGGCGCTGGACGTGGCGGCTCGCACGCGCGTCGCGCAAGCTCCAAGACCGCCGTGCGAGCCAGGAGTTTCCCGAGGCGAAGCGCCTGCTCGGGGCGCTCGCGAACTCGCGGGGTCACCGTCACGAGGAGAACGCCGCCAAGCTCGTCAACGCCGCGCTCGAGCAGCCGTTGCCGGTCGGCGCGGCCCTGCTGGCATCCGCGGAGGGCTACACGCCACGCGCTACGCAGCTGATCGACGCTGCACGCGAGCGGCTGGGGACGATCCAGGAGGTTGCCGGCGCCCTGGGCGAGAACCTCCCGCAGCCGAAGCTCACGTCTGGCCGCTCGCGGCGACGCAAGCGCCGCAAGCGGAAGAAGAAGACGGCGGCAGCGGCGGCGGCCGGGACGGTCGTCGAGCAGGCCCCGGCCGAGACGCCGGCCGAAGCGCCCGCAACCTGAGCCATGCTCATTCTCGTCCCGATCGCATTTGCGGCGGGCGTCATCACTGCGTTCACGCCGTGCATCCTGCCCGTGCTGCCGATCGTGCTCGCCGGCGGACCCGGCTCGACCCGGCGCCCGTACGCAATCGCCGCCGGGCTCGTCACCACGTTCACCCTGTTTCTGCTGGCCGGGGCGTGGCTGTGGGGTCTGCTCGGCATCGGCGAGCAGCACCAGATCCAGATCGGCGCCGTCCTGCTCGGCCTACTCGCGCTGACGTTGATCGTTCCTCGGCTCGGCGCTTGGGCGGAACGGCCGCTCGCGTTCATGACGCGACTCCGCATCGGCGACGCCGGCGGTGGTTTTCTCCTCGGCGCCGCCCTCGGCCTCGTCTTCGTGCCGTGCGGCGGACCGGTGCTCGCAGCGCTGACGTCGAACGTTGCGCGCGAGCGGGTCGGCGGCTGGCTCGTCGTCGTCGCGCTCGCCTATGCGCTGGGCGTCGCGTTGCCACTGCTCGCGATCGCGGCCGGCAGCCAGCGCGTCGCGGCGAGCTTTCGCCGGCATGCGCAGGCCGTGCGCATCACTGCTGGCGTGTTGATGGCGGCCGCCGCAGTCGTGATCTACAACGGCTGGGCGGAAGATTTGCAGACGAAGGTCCCCTCGTACGCGCAGTGGCTGCAGGACGCGATCGAGGGCAACGGGACTGCCGGAGATCAGCTCGCCGAGCTGAACGGCCAGACCGGGAAGACGTCCGCCGTCGCGCCCGAGGTGCAAGGCATCTCCGCGTGGATCAACACGCAACCGCTGACGCTGCGCGACCTGCGCGGCAAGGTCGTGCTGATCGACTTCTGGACGTACACATGCATCAACTGGCTGCGAACGCTCGGATACGTTCGGGCCTGGTCCGAGCGCTACCGCGACCACGGGCTGGTCGTGGTCGGCGTGCACACGCCGGAGTTCCCCTTCGAGCGTGACGAGGACAACGTCCGCAGGGCCGTGGCCGCCATGGACGTCACCTATCCCGTCGCTCTCGACCCGGACTACGCGGTCTGGCAGGCCTTCAGCAACCACTACTGGCCGGCGGTCTACATCGCCGACGCCGAGGGACGGATCCGGTACCACCGCTTCGGGGAGGAAGGGTATGAGGAAACGGAGCGGGTGGTCCAGCGGCTGCTGCGAGACGCGGGCCGGGAGGGCATCGGCGACGACGTCGTCTCGATCGTTCCAGACGGCATCGAGGCCCAGGCCGACTGGGGGGATCTGGAATCGCCGGAGACGTACCTCGGCTTCGAGCAGGGGAGCAACCTGGTGGCCCCGGACGTGGAGGTGGGGGCCGCGAGCACGTTCAGCGTGCCCGACGGGTTGCCGCTGAACGGGTGGGCCCTCGGCGGCGGGTGGACGGTCGAGGGGCGCGCGGCGGTGCTCGACGGGCCCCACGGTCGCATCGCCTTCCGGTTCCATGCCCGCGACCTCAACCTCGTGATGCGCTCCCGCGAGGGGTCCCCGGTGCCGTTTCGCGTGCTGGTCGACGGCCAGGCGCCCGGGACCGCGCACGGTCTCGACGTCGACGCTTCCGGCACAGGAACCCTCGTCGAGCCGCGGCTCTACCAGCTCGTTCGCGAGCCGGGCGCCGTCGCCGACCGCACATT
>JBJMJL010000122.1:0-22964 GCA_045806365.1 Gaiellaceae bacterium | reverse complement strand
GGGTCTGACCCCAGCGGTCAGATCTCTCTGTAGCGCGCCTGGATCACGCAGTAGACGCCCCACGCCAGTAGCCCTGTGGCGACGATGCCGAGCAACCACTTCCCGTACGGCTCGGCTGCGAGCTTGCGCAGCGCGCCGTCGAGGCCGCGCGCCTGGTTGGCGTTGTACTCCGTGGCGGCCTTGAAGAAGAACCACGCGATCACCCCGAAGACGACGCCGCGAGCGACGAGGCCGACGACCCCGATGCGCTTCGTCCAGGTGCGGACACGCGCGCTCATCTCGCTCGTCTTGAGCTGCTTCAGGAAGCGTCCCGAGACGCCCCGCCAGACGTTCCATAGCCCCGCGATCGCGATGCCGGCCGCGATCCCCATCACGATCCACTTGCCCGCGGGCCAGCCGAGGATGCCGGCGGTCGCGTCCTTCTCCTCGTTGCCCGAGCCCTTCTCCTCGCCGATGAGGATCGAGACGGCGAACGCACAGAGGCCGCCGTAGATCGCGGCCTTGCCGAGCGCGCCGAGGCGTTTGGAGAGCTTGTCCTCGTGGAGGACCTCCCACAGCCGCCAGAGCGCGTAGCACGCGAAGCCAACCGCGAGCGCGATCACGATGAAGCGTCCGACCGGGTGCTGCGCGATCGTGCGCAGCGCGCCCTGCCGGTCGGTGGCCTTACCGCCTTCGCCCAGCGCGAGCTTGATCGCGAGCACGGCAACGAGCCCGAACGAGATCCCCTGCGCGACGAGGCCGATGCGTGCGGCCTTCTCCATGGCGCGATTCCTGCGCGCTGGCCGTCTTCCGGAAACGTCAGCTGACGATTTCGGCGAGCGCTTCGACCACCGCAGGGTCGAAGTCGGTGCCGCTGCAGCGGTGCAGCTCCGCGACGGCCTCGTGCACCGGCCGCCCCTTGCGATACGAGCGATCCGTCGTCATCGCGCTGAACGCGTCGCAGCAGCGGACGATGCGGGCGACGAGCGGGATCTCCGCGCCGGCGAGGCCGTCGGGATAGCCGGTCCCGTCCCAGTCCTCGTGGCAGGAGCGCACGATCCGCCCCACGCTGCCGAGGAGCCCGCCGACCTGAGCGAGCAGCTTCTCGCCCTCGACGGTGTGCGTCTTGATCAGCTCGAACTCGTCGTCCGTGAGCTTGCCGGGCTTGTTGATGATCTCGTCGGGGATCTTGATCTTGCCGACGTCGTGCAGCAGCGCTGCGAACTCGGCGTCGCGCCGTTCGCGCCCGCTCAGGCGGAGCCGGTCGCAGACGTCGAGCACGAGCGAGACGACGTCACGGCTGTGGCCGCCGGTGTACGCGTCATCCGCCTCGACGACGTCGCCGAGGAGCAACGCCGTGCCGCGGTAGGCGTGACTCAGCTCGAGCGCGTGGTCGATGCGCGCACGCCGCTCGCGCGCGAACTCCCGGAGCAGGCCGACGAGCGGCAAGACGAGCAGTGCCGCGGCGGGATGGCCGACCGCGGCAAGCGCGACCGCAAGGCCGATCGGCGCGAGTGCGGTGTCGACGAGCACGGCCCAGCCCATGTACGGCAGCTGCGTCGCCGGCTTGACGCCGTTCACGTACCAGTCGAACGAGGCGGCGCAGGCGAACTCCACCGCGAACTGCGCGGCGAGGGCGGCGAGATAGAGCGGCCAGCGGTCGAGCCGCGGCGACGCCTCCCCGGCGATTGCGAGGACGGTCACCGGCCCGAGCGAATGCCACGCGTTGGGCGCGACGAGCAGAGCGCGGTCCCACGGCACGCGGCCCCGCACGAAGTCCGGCATTCGGCCGAGCAGCAGGCCGCCGGCGACGAAGAGGGGGACGTAGTGCAGCGGCAGCAGGAACAGCATCGGCACCAGCACGAGCTCCGTCGGCAGCGCGAGGGCCGTCCGGACCTCGAACTCCACGCGTGACGCGAGCGCGTACGTGAGGACGAGCGCGCCGATCGTGAGCAGCGACGGCGTCCGCTCCGACGGCACGAGCGCGATCAGCACCGCGGTCGCTGCCGCAAAGGCGACGGCGATCGTGAACGCGCCCGTCCGCGCACGCTGACGCAGGCGCTCGGAAGCGCGCGCACGCGATTGCTCGACGCGTTCCTGGACTTCCGGATCGAGCTCCGCGCTCACCGACGGAGCCGCGGACGTCATTACCTCGAAATCGGCATTGCCGCGCCGCGGCGCGAATCACTGAAACGAGGGATCCAGATACCCCACTGGGGTGATGCGAAGTTCCCGGCGCCGACGACGATGCGAGAGCGGCTTCAAGTATTTGCGGAGGAGGACACTGTGGCACGTCGTACTGCGGCACGTCTCGGTCTCATCGTTGCGGTTGCGGCTCTCGCCGCGGCCTCGCTCGGCGCGTCGACGGGGTCGGCCGCCAGCTCACTGCTCGGTCTGAACAACGACTGCGGGCAGATGTCGCAGCCGTTCGCGCCGTGGGGTGACTCCCGGAACTACACGTTCGGTGCCAACGGCGGGCTCGAGAGCGGGGCTACCGGCTGGTCGGTCAGCGGCCCGGCGCGAGTCGTCGAAGGCAACGAGTCGTTCTACGTGCACAGCCGTTACGACCGGCGCTCGCTGGCCCTCGCGGCGGGGAGCGTGGCGTACACACCGAATCTCTGCATGGGAACGACGTCGACGGTGCTGCGGTTCTTCGCGCGCAGCGGCGACAACGGAACCGTGCGCGTACAGGTCGTGCTGCGCAACGTGCTCGGCCAGGTGCTGGGCGTGCTGCAGGTGAGCGAGCTGTCGCCGGGATCGAGCTGGCAGCCCGGCCCGTCCGTCCTCAATCTCGACTCGCTGCTCGGCCTGATCGGCGTCTCGTCGATCCAGCTCAAGTTCACGACGCTCGACGGCAGCGTCCAGATCGACGACGTCTACGTCGATCCGTGGGCCTGGCGCGACTAGTCGCCGCTAACGCGTTCGCGTGATCTTCGTCAGCCCGACCGGGCTGTCGATATCGGCGCCGCGCAGCTTCGCCAGGTGTACCGCCGCGACTTGACCGGGCACGACCGTGAGCAGCGGACCGAGCCACTCCGGCAGATCGGGGACGAGCGGGAACGCGGTCTGCACGCTTGCGAGCAACTGCCGGTCGTCGCTGATCGCGATCAGCTCCGCGCCGCGCTCCCGGATCTTTTCGATCGCGGCGCGCATGCTCTCCAGTGTGCGCCCACTCGGCGCGATCACGATCGCCGGCCGGCCGCGCTTGACGGCCGCGATCGGCCCGTGCAGCAGGTCGGCGGACGAGAACGCCTCGAACGGCGCGCCGGACAGCTCGCGGATCTTCAGCGCGATCTCGAAGGCCGTGCCGTAGTTCACGCCACGCGTGACGACGCTGCCGCTCTCGACGTCGGAGTACGGATCGAGCCGGTCGGCGACGCGCAGCGTCGTCTCGATCTGCTTCGCCACGGCGGCCGGCGCCGATCGCAGCGCCCGCAGCCGCTCGTTGTCTCCGACCGCGACGCTCGACAGCAGCGCGACCGCGGCGATCGAGTTCAGATACGTCTTCGTCGCGGCGACGGCACGTTCCTCGCCCGCATGTAGAGGCAGCACCCAGTCCGCCGCCTCTGCAAGCGGCGAGCGGGAGTTGTTCGTGATCGCGAGCGTCGGCCGCTCCTGGCGGCGCGCCTCCGCGAGCACGGCGACGACATCCGGCGACGCTCCGGACTGCGAGATCCCGATCACCGCGGCCGGGCCGAGCTCCGGCGGCGCCTCGTACACGGTGTACAGCGACGGCGTCGCGAACGCGACCGTCAGCCGGTTGACGGTCCCGAACAGGTACTGGAGGTAACGCGCGACATTGCTCGAGCTCCCGCGCGAGGCGACCAGCAGGTAGCGCACGTCGTCTCGTACGAGGCCGCGTGCGATCTCCATCGTGTGCGCGGTCTCGGCGGCGAGGAACCGCTCCAGCGCCGCCGGCTGCTCGCGTAGCTCCTGTTCAACCCACGACATCGCCGACCGCCTCTCGGATCACGCCGCCGGCGGCGCTGAGCCGCGTGCGCGCGGTCTGCGGGTCGACGCCCGCGAGCAGCGACACGATCGCGACCTTCGCGTCCCCGCCCGCCGCGTCGATCGCGCGGGCTGCATCCTCGTCGGAGGTCGCCGCTGCGAGCGCGACCGCGCGCCGCGCGCGCTCGCGCAGCTTCGCGTTCGACGCCTGCACGTCCACCATCAGGTTTCCGAACGTCTTGCCGAGCTTCACCATCGCGACCGTCGAGATCGTGTTGAGGACGAGCTTCTGCGCGGTGCCGGCCTTCATCCGCGTCGAGCCGGAGATCACCTCGGGGCCGACGTCGACCTCGATCGCGCGGTCGGCGGCGCGTGCGAGCTCCGAGCCGCGCACGCAGGCGAGACCGATCGTCAGTGCGCCGGCGGCCTTCGCGCGCGCGAGCGCGCCGAGCGTGTAGGGCGTCACGCCGCTCGCGCTGACGCCGAGCACGGCGTCGCGCGGGCCGACGTCGAGCCGCGCGAGCTCGGCATCGTCCTCCTCCGCGTCGACGTCGGTCGTCACGGCGGAGATCAGCTCCGTCGAAAAGGTCGGCCCGCACTCGGCAGCGTCGGCAGCGGCGATCCGGCCGGACGTGCCCGCGCCGACGTAGACGAGGCGGCCGCCGGACGCCAGCCGCTCGACGACGGCATCGATCGCACCGGCGATGTCGCTCGTCGCGGCGGCCACGGCGTCGGCGACGGTTCCGTCCTCGACGTTGATTGCGCGGACGAGGTCGAGCGTCGGGCGCAGATCGATCGCCTCGCGGCCTGTGAGCGCGCTCGTGACGGCCTCCCACACGAGCGGCGCGTCGGCGGTCGCGAGGTGCGTCATGTGGCCGCACGCCTCGTAGCCCCACGTCCAGACGTCCTCGATGCCGGCCCTGCGGGCCGACGCGATGGCCGCCTCGAGGTCCGGGATGTCGTCGCGCGTCAACCCGAAGCTCGGCACCCACAGCTGCGCGCCCACACCGTTCCGCGTCGCGGTCTCGGCGAGCAGGCGCGCGAAACGTTCGACGAACGAGCCGGCCGGCTCGTCGAAGTTCTTCCAGTAGGGGTCGGTCGCGATGATGTCGAGGCCGGGAAGCGCGGCGACCGAATCCCAGTCACGGATGCCGTGCGCACCCTCGGTCAGCGGTAGCAGGCAGATCGTGTTCTTGCCGCCGCGCGCGGCGACGTGCTCTGTCATCTCCCGCAGGAAGTCGAGGAGCGACGACTCGCGGAACTCCGGCGTCGGCGTGGCGCCCGCGAGCTCGCGGCAGCGCTCGCAGCAGCAGGCCCACCGCTCCGGGTCGTCGATGCCGACGTGCTCGGGAACGGTCCAGTGCGGCTCGTCCCAGAAGACATAGTCCGTCCCCGCCTCGAGCGCCGCGTCGGCCCACTCCTTGCAGAACGCTCGGTACGCCGGCTGGTTGAGACAGCCCGTGGCGACGCGCCGCCCGTCGTCGAGCACCTGGCACGCCTCGGGATGCAGCGTCACCCAGCGGCTCTCCGCCTCGCCGCCGAACGTGCGGCCAAGCCCCCACGGGCACATCTGCACCGCGAGACCCACGTCGTGCGAGGCGGCGACGATCTCCGCCATCGTGCCGCGGTAGTAGGCGAGGTCGTTCTCGGAGAACGTGTGCAGCACGGCGGTGTAGCCGCGCGCCGCGATGTCTTGGAGATCGCGACGGGCGTGACGGGGAATACGGACGCCGAAGTAGGAGACGCCCGCGCGCGTCATTCAGCTGCGACGAGCGCCGGCTGCGCCGCCGCCGGCCGGTCTCGGCGTTGCGAAAGCTCCGCGACGAGGCGGTAACGGTCGCCGCGATAGAGGGAGCGGACGAACTCGACGGTCTCGCCGTCCGCCGTCAGGCTCGTCCGTTCGAACAGGAATGCGGGCGAGTGCAGCGGGACGGTGAGCAGCTCGGACTCGTCCTCGTTCGTCACCGTCGGCTCGATCGACTGGATGCCGCTCGCGATCACGACGCCGTAGTCGCGCTCGAGCAGCTCGTAGAAGGACGAGTCTTCGAGGCGCTCGCGTGTCAGCCCGGGGACGAGCGCCGCGGGAACGTGCAGCGTCTCGAGCGCCATCGGCTCGCCGTCGGCGAGGCGCAGGCGCCTGATCAGCATCACGCGAGCGTCGGGTGAGACCTTCAGCGCGCGCCCGACAGCTGCCCCGGCATGTATCTCACGCAGCTCGATCGTGCGGCTGCCCGCGACCATGCCGCGGCGGCGCATGTCCTCGCTGAACGACGTCAGCGTGAGCTGCTGCGCGATCTTCGGCTCACTGACGAAGGTCCCGGCGCCGTGACGCCGCTCGAGGTAGCCGTCGCGGACGAGGTCGTCGAGCGCGGCCCGGACGGTCAGCCGCGAGATGCCGAGCTCGGTGCTGAGGCGCCGCTCGGAGGGAATCGCCTCGCCGACCTGCAGCTGGTCGATCAGCTCGAGCACCCGCTGCCTGGTCAGTACCTGTTTGCGCATCAGTGCCGGTATGGAAGCACAGTGCATGGCTGATGGTCAAGACCACTTAGTCCCGATCACGGCGAAATTCCGACTCTTGACAGGAAGATTGGTCTATGCCAATGTCCCGCGTTGTGGTTGGTGGTCTAAACCAATCCGAGGGCCGAGGAGGCTCTCGGGTGCTCCGGGAGGCGACATGAAAGTTCGTTATCTGGCGGCGGCTCTGCTTGCCGCCATGCTTGCCGTTGCGGCGTCGACCGCAAGCGGCAGCACGTCGTCGCACCAGGCCACGAAGCTCGTGGTCTGGCTGCAGAACGACGCACAGAACGGTTGGCCCGAGGCTGTTGCCCTCGCCAATCGCACGTTCAAGGCGCAACACCCGGACGTCGACGTCGACGTCCAGTACCAGACGTGGGGGACGCACCTCACGAAGTTCGACGCCGCGCTTGCCGGCGGCGACGGGCCCGATGTCATCGAGCTCGGCAACACGGAGATGACGAAGTACATGGCAGCGGGCGCGTTCAAGTCGCTGAGCCAGTCGGCGTTTCCGAACAACGCCACATGGCTGCAGGGCCTGAAAGGGTCGTGCAAGTACAACGGCAAGCTCTACGGCGTTCCGTATTACGCCGGCGCGCGTGCCGTCATCTACCGGAAGGATCAGTACAAGGCGGCGGGCATCAAGACGACGCCGAAGAGCCTGGGGCAGTTCATGGCCGATGGTCGCAAGCTGATGAAGAAGTACGGCAAGGACCGCGGTTACTCGGCTGTCTACTTCCCCGGCAAGTACTGGTATTTCGCGATGTCCGTCGTCTACGACTACGGCGCGCAGATCGCCGTGCGCAAGGGCGGCAAGTGGAAGGGCACGCTGAACACGCCGCGTGCGCTCACCGCGCTCAACCAGGTCAAGAGGCTGTTCGCGCTGACCCGCGCCAGCAAGACCGGTGACGAGGCGAACCCGCAGCAGGCCCTCGTCTTCGCGAAGGGCAAGGTCGGGTCGTTCGTCGGCAACGGCTGGGAATGGCCGTACGCGCTGGACGAGAAGGTCGGCAACCCGTCCCTCTCGGGCTCGATGAACGCCTATCCGATGCCGAGCCATATCGCCGGCAAGTTCATGCCGACGTTCCTGGGCGGCTCGGACCTGGCGGTTCCGGTAACGACGAAGAACCAGAGCCTGGCAGTGGACTGGATCAAGGCGTTCACCGGCACGGCGGCGGAGAGCGAGATCGCCAAGGCGGGCAACATCGCCAACACGACGAAGCTGCTCTCGTTCAACGCCTCGAATCCGAAGCTCGCGCCGTTCGCGCGGGCCGCGAAGTACAGCTGGTTCGTCCCCACGAGCCCCAACTGGGTCAACGTGGAGAATGCGAACGTGCTGCAGAACATGCTCGTGAAGATCGCAACCGGCCGTGCGTCCGTAAGGGCCGCGGCAACCAGCGCCAGTAGTCAGATCACGAGGATCCTGAACACCGGCGCGTGAGTCGCCTGACGCCCGAAGGAGCTGCTGTGGCGTCCGTCGCCGAGAGCGGGTACATCCCCGCCTCTCGGCGGCGGCGCTTCAGCCGGCGACGTCTCGGGCACGGAGCGGCTCCGTACGTCTTGCTCGCGCCGGCGGCGATCGTCGTCGGCATCGTCCTGGCCTATCCGCTGTACCTGCTGGTCAGGATGTCCTTCGAGAAGTACGGCCTGTTCGAGCTGATCCGGCATCAGGGCCGCTGGGTCGGAACGGCCAACTACGCGCACATCTTCCAAGACGGCCAGTTCTGGCATGTCGTGTTGCGGACGATCGCGTTCACGACGGTGTGCGTGACGCTGACGATGGTGCTCGGCACGGCGATCGCGCTACTGCTCGTGCAGGTGCACCGTGTTATCCGCGTGGCGCTCACGACCGGCCTCGTGCTCGTCTGGGCGGTGCCGGTGATCGTCGCGGTCGACGTCTGGCGGTGGATGGTCGACTACGAGTTCGGTGTCGTCAACTGGGTGCTGAGCCAGCTGCACTTCGGCCACTTCGCCCGCTACGACTGGTTCGCGAATCCGTGGACCGGTTTCGCCATCTTCACCGCGCTGATCGTCTGGGGTGCGATCCCGTTTGTGACGATCACGGTGTACGCCGCGTTGACGCAGGTGCCGCACGAGCTGCTCGAGGCGGCGTCCATCGACGGAGCGCGGCCCTGGTCGGTGTTCCGTGAGGTGACGCTGCCGCTCCTGAAACCGATCTTCGTGATCCTCACGAGCCTGTCGATCATCTGGGACTTCCAGGTCTTCCAGCAGATCTGGGTGATGCTCGATGCGCGTCCGAACAGCGACTACTACACGATGGCGATCTACGCATTCCACGAGTCGTTCCAGATCAGCGAGTACGGTCTGGGCGCGGCGATCGCGGTGGTGATGGTGCTCTTCATGTTCGTCGCGACGCTGCTGTATCTGCGTCAGATGCTGCGGACGGGAGAGGTCAATTGACCCGGCGCCTGGGATGGAATGCGCTCGGGGTGCTCGTGCTCGTCGTGATGGTTTTCCCCGTCTACTGGATGGTGTCGACCGCGTTCAAGCCGGGTCGGGACATCCTCAGCTACACGCCGCAGTGGTTTCCGAGCAATCCGACGCTGTCGAACTTCCGCGACGCGATGAACCAGCAGTTCTTCTGGGACGCGGTCAAGAACAGCCTGATCGTCGTCAGCGTCGTCGTCGTGCTGTCGCTGGTACTCGCGTTCCTCGCGGCGCTCGCGCTCGCGAAGTTCAACTTCTACGGCCGCAAGCCGTTCATCACGCTGATCCTCGGCGTGCAGATGGTCCCACTGGCCGCGTTGATCATCCCGCTCTACATCATGATGTCGCGCGTCCACCAGGTCGACAAGCTGTCCGGCGTGATCGTCATGTACCTGACTTTCGTCTTGCCGTTCGCGGTGTGGACGTTGCGCGGGTTCCTGCTCGGCGTGCCGAAGGAGCTCGAGGAGTCGGCGATGGTCGACGGCGCCACGCGCTTCGGCGCCTTCGCGCGCATCCTGCTGCCGCTCATGGGCCCAGGGCTGGTCGCGACGGCGATCTTCGCATTCATTCAGGCCTGGAACGAGTTCATCATCGCGTACGTCTTCCTGCACACGCCCGAGAAGCAGACGCTGATGGTCTGGCTCGCGTCGTTCACGACCTTGCGCGGGACGGAGTGGGGCCCGCTGATGGCGGGCGCGACGCTCTGCTCGCTGCCGGTGATCATCTTCTTCCTGCTCGTGCAGAGGCGCATTGCGTTCGGCCTGACCGCCGGGGCGGTGAAGGGTTAGTCAGTGGCCGAAATCGAATTCATCCACATCAGCAAGGCATATGGCGAGACGCCGGCCGTGCGCGACCTCAACCTCAAGGTGGACGAGGGGGAGTTCGTCGTCCTCGTCGGGCCCTCCGGCTGTGGCAAGACGACGGCGCTGCGGATGGTCGCCGGGCTGGAAGAGATCACAGACGGCGAGATCAGGATCGGCGGCCGCGTCGTCAACGATCTCGCACCGCGCCAGCGCGACATCGCGATGGTCTTCCAGAACTACGCGCTCTATCCGCACAAGAGCGTCTACGAGAACTTGGTGTTCGGCCTGCGCATGCGCAAGGTGCCGAAGGCCGAGCAGCGCGCGCGTGTCGAGGAGATTGCGCGCGTCCTCGGCCTCTCCGACATGCTGAATCGCCGTCCCGCACAGCTTTCCGGCGGCCAGCGCCAGCGCGTCGCAATGGGACGCGCGATCGTCCGCGAGCCGAAGGCGTTCCTCATGGACGAGCCGCTCTCGAACCTCGACGCGAAGCTACGCGTGCAGATGCGCGCCGAGATCGCGCGCATCCAGCACGCGCTCAACGTGACGACGCTGTACGTCACGCATGATCAGGTCGAGGCGATGACGATGGGCGACCGCGTCGCCGTCATGCGGAACGGGATGCTGCAGCAGGTCGACACGCCTCAACACCTCTACGACTTTCCGGCGAACCTCTTCGTCGCGAGCTTCGTCGGCTCGCCGCCGATGAACCTCTTCGAGGCGACGGTCGAGAACGGCGGCACACGGCTGGCATTCGGCGAGACGCAGCTCGACCTGCCGAGCCACGACATTCTGCGCGCGTACGCGGGTCGGCGCATCGTTGTCGGGATCCGCCCGGAAGACGTGCGCGAGGCTTCGGGCTGGGACGGCACGCGCGTACGCGGGCGCGTGCTCCTCGTCGAGGCCCTCGGCGCAGAGCAACTCGTTCACATCGAGGTCGCCGCAACGCCGCTCGAGCGGGCAGATCTCGTCGACGCCACGGCCCAACCCCCTGGACCGTCCCTCGGCGTCGAGGACCTCGAGCGGTCCGTGACGCTCCTCGGCCGCTTCGACCGGCACCTCCTCCTCACGCCGGACGAAGCGGTCGAGGTGGCGATCGACCCGAGCGTCTTGCACTTCTTCGACCTGGAGACCGGCGTGGCCATCCCGACGGCCGAGGTCGCCGTCGCCGAATCCGTGGTCGCGTAGATGCGACTCGGCGTCGGGGCAGCGCTGGTCGACGGGACCTTCGTTCCCGGCGACGTCGAGCTTGCCGACGGGCACGTCGCCGCCGTCGGCGTCGACTCGGCGAACGGGAAGGGCATCGCGTCGGCCGGCTTCGTCGACCTGCAGGTGAACGGGTACGCAGGCGTCGACTTTTTCTCGGCCGACGCGGAGGGGTATCGCCGCGCCGGCGCTGCACTCCTGGAGTGCGGCGTCACGGCGTACCAGCCGACGTTCATCACGTCTCCGGAGGATGAGCTCGTGGCCGCGCTGGGGGAGGTTCCGCAGAACGGTGCGGCGCCGCGCGTCCTCGGTGCGCACCTGGAAGGGCCGTTCATCTCGGCGCACCGGCTGGGGACGCATCCCGCCTCGGCTCGGCGCGACCCGGATCGTGCGTTGCTCGAGCGGCTCCTGGCGGCCGGTCCCGTGCGTCATGTGACGCTGGCCCCCGAGCTTTCCGGTGCGCTGGAGCTCGTCGACGATTTGCACGCGCGCGGTGTGACCGTCTCGTGTGGACACTCGGACGCGACGGCGGCGGAGGCGCGCGAGGCGTTTTCGCGCGGCGTCAAGACCGTCACGCACATCTTCAACGCCATGCGCCCGTTCGCCGCGCGCGAGCCCGGCTTGGCGGGCGCGGCGCTGATGACGAGCGACGTCGCAGTGCAGGTGATCCTGGACGGTGTCCATCTCGCGGACGACACCGCGCGTTTGGTGTGGCAGGCCGCCGCAGGACGCGTTGCGCTCGTGACGGATGCAATCGCCGCGGCCGGCGCCGGTGACGGCAGCTACCGGCTGGCGGGCGTCGATTTCGAGGTCGAGGACGGCGTCGCGCGGAGCGCCGACCACGTCCTCGCCGGCAGCACGGTCTGCATGATCGACGCCGTACGCAACCTCGTCACACTCGGCGCTCCCATCGAGTTAGCGCTCGCCGCTGCCTCCGAAGTACCGGCGCGCATAGCCGGACGGCCCGAGCTCGGGACGCTGGCGCCGGGCTCGGCTGCGGACATCGTCGTGCTCGACGATTCGCTCGAGATCCAGCGCGTGCTCGTCGGCGGAGACGACGCACTCGACTAGCCGCCGTCTGCCACCCAGGTCGTGATATCGACCCACCGGCGCGCCTTGTCCCGCTTCATGTTGAAGGCGCGATTCTGCTGGTGCTCCACGACGTCTCCTTCGGCGTCGAGGAGGTAGAAGTGCAGGCCGCTTACGACTTCGATTGTCGGGCCGCCGTTGTCGGACACATAGGCGGTGCCGCCGTGCTCGGTCGCGATGTTCTCGACCGCGGTGAGCTGCGCAGTGGTTCTCGGCGTCCAGGCGTGTAGCTTCGTGGGGCTGTGCCACTTGTCCTTGGTGCGAAGCTCGCGCCTCAGGTGGGATCCCAGGTCCTCTGCCAAGTCGTTCGCGAAACCGATGGCGAACAAGAGCACGAAAAAGGTCAGGAACCACTTGTCCTCAGAGTCCACGCGAGCGAGCACGATCGCAGCCCCCAGCGCGAGCGGGCCGAAAAACAGCGTCCTTCTAAGCCAGGTCCGATGCGTTGAGCTACCAACGGGCGTCGTTGTGCCGTCACGGTGCACGCGGATGCGCTCGACGCGAGTGCCTTCCTTGGTCGCGATCTCGATCTCGCCGCCCGGTAGTTCCCTCCAGACGACGTGGTCGTAGTGCTCGGCGAGGCGCGCCGGGATGAGCGCCGCTTCGATCGGCAGCGAGGTCGGCGAGCGGTACGCGGGCGTCGCCATTGCTCTCTTGCTCAGAGAAGCACTGTTTGCGCGATTTGCAAGCGGAGAGACCCCAAGACAAAACGACGACAGGAGGCTCATGGCCAAGAAGTCCGATTTCAGCGAGCAGGAATGGGAGGCGTTGCAGAAGGGCGTCGTCGGCGCCGGCCTGCTCGTCTCGCTCAGCGACCGCAGCTTCTTCGACACGTTCAAGGAAGCCGGTGCGCTCGCAAAGCACGTCGCGCAGGCCAAACAGACCAGCCAGAGCGAGCTGATCCGCGAGCTTGCGGAAGTCCACGGCACCGGGTTCGGGCTGACTTCGAACCCGGAAAAGGTCGAGCAGGAGACGCTGTCCGCGCTGCAGACGGCGAGGTCGGCGCTCGAGTCGAAGGCGCCGGAGGACTTGCAGGCGTACCGTGACCTCGTGGTCGAGGTGGCGCAGTCGGTGGCGGCAGCGGCAGGAGGCGGCGACGCTGCGGAGAGCGGCGCGATCGAGAAGGTGCGCTCGGCAGTCGCCTGACCCTCGCCTCATCGCCATCATGGCTGGGTGATGGGAATCCGGTTCGTGCGTCAGGACGAGTTGCCCGCGTCGAACTTCTCGCGCGAGCTCGTCGGGGAGGAGTTCGGTGGGGTCGCGGCGAGCGTGATCTTCGTCGATGCAGACCCCGGTCGCGGGCCGAGCCTCCATAAGCATCCGTACGCCGAGTTGTTCTTCATCCTCGAAGGCGAGGGCACGTTCTCGGACGGCAAGACCGAACGGGTTGCCGGCCCAGGACAGATCGTCATCGTCCCGCCGAACGAGCCGCACGCCTTCGTCAACTCGGGCGAACGTCGGCTGCGCCAGATCGACGTGCACCTGAGCCCGCGTTTCCAGACGGAGTGGCTCGGTGGCTGAATCGTTCTCGCACATGCACGCCGCCCTTACAACCTGATCCAGTAGCGCCGCTCGAGGGACGGAGCATGTTTGCCGCGCCGCAGCGTCACGATTGCCGTCAGCACGCCGCGTACGCGGCCCGCGTACGGCAGCTGAACGACAGCGCGGGCCGCCGGGAAGAGCTCGCGACGTCGGGTGTATCGAAGGCGCGACACGAGCCGCCGGCCGCGCGCGAGCGTGACCGTTACACGACCCGAGAGTTGCTCGGTGACATTTCCGCGGTTGGCAAGGGCGACGAGGAGAGCGCGTTTTCTGCCGGTGCGTCGCACACGAATCCCTTCGAGGTCGACTTTCCGAACGAGTCGCCCGGGAGCCCGGACGCGAACGTGCACGGCGAGACGCAATCGAACTGCGACCCGGCTGCGATTCGCGGGCCGTCCGGTGACCAGCAGCATCAGCTGATGATCTCCGGGGCTAGGGCCGGCCTGTGTGGCGACGGTGAGGAGAGCTCTGCTCCCCCGCGGGAGCACGAGGTGTGCAGGCCGCAGCCTGAGCCACTGTTTGACGGCCGGTCGCGAATCGGTGGACCGCCACGCGACGTCGACGACGACTCGCTCCGCTCCGATGTTGCTCAACTCGAGTCGTCGCGACGCCGGAGTGACGAGTGCGAGCCGAGCCGGGGAGACGGCGAGGGCCATTCGTCCGCGCTCTGCGTCCGCGGCCTTGGCCGAGAGATTGGCACCCGGCGCAGAGGCAATCGCGAACGTGAGCATGAACGGCACGATCACTTTGCCGTCGCGGTGTAGGTGACGGTGGCGGTGTAGCGACCGGCGCCCACGAGAGGGAGCGGAGACGAGAAGCCGATCCTCGTCGGCCAGATGTCGCCGGTCGCCGCGGAGGGCGTTGCTCTCGTACCGATGACGAACGCCGGGCCCGGCTGCGCGGGCACTGGGACCAGCGCCCCGCCGGCGAGGGCCGCTGCGAGGGTCGCTCCGCCGGGTGCGTTCGCCGCTATCCCCAACGGCAGGTCGTTCGGCGAGAACGCCGTTCGCGCGACGGTGAGCGCGTAACCGCCGACGTTGTTGCTCGAGACCGTCGCGTTGACCGCGAGTGGTGTCGGCGTCGCGCCCGAGCTCGTCGCACCGAAGCTGACCGATGAGCGGTCCAGCGAGATGGACAGACTGGACGCAACGTCGACGTCGACCCGGACGGAGCCGCCCGCGCCCGACCCGGGGCTGCCTGCGCACGACTCAGCCGGCGACGACGAGTTGCGCGGCGTGGGCGCCGCCGACGTGAAGTCGGCTGCGTTGTCGCCGGTGTCGACGCAGCCCGCGCTTGCACGCTGCGCGGACAATGCGTTGGACGCCGCGGGCGCCGAGCCTGTCCCTTCGAAGTCGCCGGCGCCGCCGTAACCAACGAGGTCCTCGACGAGTGCGTCCGCCGAACAGCTTCCCGCTGATGCGCCGCACGCGATTGCGGCCGTTCCGCGGACGACAGCGACCTTTCCGCTCGTTGCCGCGACGTTGGTCGTCCCCGTCGCGTCCGGAGTCGGCAGGGGCGCGCCGGTGCTCGCGCTGGAGGCCAGCTGGACGAGGTAGTAGTGCCCGGCGGAGATCGTCCCGGAAAGTGCGGTGGTCTGCCACGAGGTTCCTGCGGCGGTTGCATACTGCACCGTCCAGCCGGAGATGTCGACCGCGGTCGTGCCCGTGTTGAAGAGCTCGACGAAGTCGTTCTGGAATGCGGAGGTGCTGTTGCCGCCGCCGCCGTAGATCTGACTGATGACGACGCCGGTTGCGCTCGCGTGGGCCGCGCTCGGCGAAACGAGCAGCGCGCACAGAACGGCGAGCAGAAGGATTCGCTGCATTGGACGCTCCGATCGGTCGGTGAAGTTGTCACCGTTCTGGATAGATGAGAGCGCTCCGCGCCGAAAGTGTCCGTCAGCCTTCCGACGCACTCTCGGCGCAGTTACGCCCGAGTGGGGAAGAGCCTTTTGTCGGCTCCGAGGTGTGGCGCCCACTCCAGACGGCCGACGCCGGCGAACCGCAGGTACGCGCGGAGCGCGTCGCGCATCGCGTCGACGAAACCCTCGGCCCGGCGGGGCGCGAACCGGTCCTCCCACCACAGGCCGAGCACCTCGACCTTGCCGGCGGCACGGTCGATGCGCGGCTCGATGCGGCCGACGAAGCGGTCGCGAAACACGATCGGGAGCACGTACCACCCCCACCGACGTTTCTCCGGCGGGAAGAAGAGCTCCCACACGTAGTCGAATCCGAAGAGCGACCCGAGCAGGCCGCGGTCCCACACGAGCGCGTCGAACGGCGGAAGGAACGCGACCGACGGGGGTGGTTCGGGCGGCGCTTCGAGGTGTCCAAGCTCCTCTCTCAGAACGAAGCGCTTGCCGCGGACGCCCTCGACCTCGACCGCAACGAGCTCGCCGTCGGCGACCAGCTCTTCGCGGAGCGCGGTTCGGCCCGGATACCCGGGCCGGTCGGCGTCGGGCTTCGCGGGGCCAAGACCGCTGAACATGTCGCCGCCGCCGCCGACGCCGAGCAGCCCGTGTGCGCGGTAGCGCGAGTGGAGCTTGTGGCGCATCTGTTCCTTCAGCGGAACCTTTCGCGCGAGCACGTCGGCGGGCAGCAGCCGCTCGAGCAGGTCGTAGTACCGGCGGTTGCCTTTCCGTCGCGCGAGCCCGAGCTCGCCTGTGACGGCCAGGGCTTCGAGCACGGCGCGCACGACGTTCGTCGGCGCGCCGAACCAGTCGGTCGTCGCTCCCTGCTCCCGCTCGAAGTCGAGTGCAGAGAGCGGTCCCTCTGCGCGAATCCGGTCGAGCACTCGCTCGGCCACCTGCCGGTTCTCGTCGACGAGGCGCTGCGCTCTCTGGTTGAAGATGCCCCGGAACCACGGGAACTCGCTCGACGGAACGAACGAAAGCCCTTTGTTGTACGCCTCGAAGATCTCCCGCCGGTCGTAGAGCGCTTCGGTCCACGCGGGGTCGTAGTCGGCGACGCGCGCGTGGAGCACGAGGTCGTGGGTTCGCCCGGCGACTGCGAGCGGATCGAACTGGACCGAGCCGAGCCTCCGGAAGACCTCGAGGACGGCATCGGGTCCGCGCCGGAGCGAGCGCGCAGGTGCGAGGGCGTGGCGCGTGACGAGAAAGCGGCGCGCCGCTTCGGCGGTGACCTTCACGAGGCGGAAGCTATCGACGCGGTGGCCTCCAGGACTCCGCGAGCCTCAGCGAAGGAGACGGCGCACGCCGACGAGCCGGCCGCCGTACGAGGAACGGCGCAAGCTGACGACCTGAACTCGCGCGCCGGAGTGCGGCGCATGCACCATGCGCCCGTTGCCGACGTAGATCCCGACATGCCCGAGGCCGGAGAAGAAGAGCAGATCTCCGGCTTTCATGCGAGTCACACGCCATCCGCGGTCGTACAGCGCGTACGAGCTGTGCGGCACTTCGATGCCGAGTCGCCCGTACGTCCAGTAGACGAGCCCCGAGCAGTCGAAGCCGCCGCCGGGAGAAGCGCCTCCCCAGCGATACGGCACGCCGACGGCTCGAAGTGCGACCGCCGCCGCGCGCTGGCCGAGTGTAGGCCGCGGCAGCGCGCGGATCGGAGCGTGTCGCGTCGGTCGCGGGGCGGCTGAGGCTGCATTGGCGCAGATGAACATGATCGCGGCAAGAGCGAACGCAAGCAGGCGGCTGCGCGGGAGGGTCGGCATCGAGGAGAGAAGAGGGCGGGCCGCAGACATGGAGCCTGCGCAGCCCTGGGGGCCTGTTGATCAGCGTCGGATCGTAGTCGGAAATCCGCCGTTGTCTACCCCCGTAACGGCGGGGGATCGCTACGGGCTCATCTGATTCATCGGAGACATCATTCCGCCTCCGGGAATCGTCAGCGACGGAACGGCCTCGGGAATCGCAAGCAAGAGTACGCCGAGCGCGAAGAGCACGCCTGCCGTTCCGTAGGTCGCGACGCGGCGCCACGGCAGCGTCTTCTCGATTGCGATCAGACCCGCGACGAGCGCCATCCAGACGGCGCTCATGATTCCGAGCGCGAAGAACGAAGCCATGAGCGCCCAGCAGTAGCCGACGCACCAAGCGCCGTTCTGCACGCCCATCCTGAGCGCGCCCGCCGAGCCGTCTCGCCAGGAGCCGAGCAGCAAGCCCAGCGGGCTGCGGCATCTGCCGAGGCAGGCATCCTTGAGCGGCGTCAGTTCATACGCAGCGGCCACGATCAGCGTCGCGGCCGCGACCCAGCGCCCGCCGCGCTCCCAGACCAGGACGTCACCGACGATTTGACCGCCGAAGAACGCGACGGCGAACACGAGCGCCCCGGCGGTAGCCCAGGTGAGGAGGTAACCGAGCGCGAACACCAGTGGACGCGCCACTGATTGCCCGATCGACATGCGCGCGTACAAGGCGACCGTCGGCGAGACCGACGGGAACATCATGGCGGCCATCATCACGACCCAGACGCCGAGGAACCAGCCCCCTGCTCCGAGGCTCGTCCAGGGCCCGTTGTCCATCCCACGCATCTGCTCGACCGTCCACCACCAGCCGATCGCGGCGAGCGCGAAGAGCAAGGCGATCAGCCCAAGCCGCGTACGCGCGGCGGCAAAGACGATCACGCGAGGTTCCACGCCTTGTCTGCCTCCTTCGAAGGAATGGGACTCGTCGATTCTCCGATGTCGAGCGCGGCCCGTCAAACCGGCGCGTGCCGACGACGATTCCCATGCTCTATTACTGGAGTGACAACATGCCGACAGGGGTGCGGGACGGCCGCCTCGCGGCTACTCTGCACGCGCCCCGGCGGCCGGGGCAACTTTCCGAGGAGGGGTCGATTGGTCAGGGCAGCGGTCGCGGCGCTCGCCGCGGTGGTGGCGACGCTGATGGCTGCGTCTGCGGCAAGCGCGGGCGGGCCGGGGATGACGATCGGGGCGGTGGAGGACGCCGCCAAGTGGGGCGATCCCGTGGCCAAGATGAGCCTGGCGCGCCAGGCCGGCTTCCGGGCGGTGCGGATGACGATGCAATGGTCGAGCGGCCAGACAGTTCCGTCGTCCGGCGAGCTTCAGAACACGCGCAACGCCGCAGAGGCGGCCCGCGCCGCCGGCCTCGAGCCGATCGTCGCCATCTACAACACCGGCAGTGCGGCAACGCCCGTAGACGATGCGTCTCGGGCGCAGTTCGTGCAGTTCGCAACCGCAGTCGCCGCGGGGCTGCCGTCGGTGCAGCGGTTCGTCGTCGGGAACGAGCCGAACCTGAACCGTTACTGGATGCCGCAGTTCAACTCCGACGGCAGCGACGCGGCGGCGCCGGCATATGAGCTGCTGCTCGCCGCGTCGTACGACGCGATCAAGGCAGTCCGCCCGGATGCGGTCATCTTCGGCGGCGCGCTCTCGCCCCGCGGTGAGGACAGCGCCACGTCGACGCGGCCGACGCACTCGCCGACGACGTTCATCACCGATCTCGGCGCGGCCTTTCGCGCCAGCGGCCGGACGAAGCCGATCATGGACGTTTTCGACCAGCACGTGTATGAGGACTACTCGGCGATGCCGCCGAGCTTCGAGCACCCGAACTCGAAGACGATTGCCGTCTCCGACTACGGGAAGCTCGTCGCGCTCCTGGGCCAGGCGTTCGACGGGACCGCACAGGCGGGCTCGAGCCTGCCCATCTTCTACGGGGAGTACGGCGTCGAGTCGATCATTCCGGCGGCGAAGGCATCGCTCTACACCGGCACCGAGCCGCCGGCGACGAACGCCGTCGACGAAGCGACGCAGGCGGCGCTCTACCGCGAGGCGTTCAAGGTCGCGTATTGCCAACCGAACGTCGTGGGGATCATGCTCTTCCACGTGAGCGACGAGTCGGCGCTGAGCGCGTGGCAGTCCGGCCCGTACTACACAGATGACACCGCGAAGTCGTCGCTCGCCGGCATTCGCGACGCGGCGACGGCGGCGCGCGGCGGCACGCTCACCACATGTCCTGATCGCACGCCGCCGACGGTAAAGCTCACCTCCCCCGCCGACGGCGCGACCGTCCACGGCACCGTGACACTGACGGCGACGGCCGCCGACGACGTGGGGGTCGGCAAGGTCGAGTGGCTCGTCAACGGGACGGTGCTGACCGGCAAGGCTGTCTCGCCCTACAGCTTCGACTGGAGCTCGGGCGCCAGCGGCTCGGTAACGATCACGGCGCGCGCTCTCGACGCGGCACGGAACACCGCCACGTCGTCCATCACCGTCACCGTCGACAACACGCCGCCGGACACGGCGATCACCTCGACGCCTGGCGTCGTCTCCGCCCCGACCGCAACGTTCGAGTTCGCAGCCTCGGAAGCCGGCGCGAGGTTCGAGTGCAGCCTCGACGGCTCGGCGTACGCCGGCTGCGCGTCACCGAAGACGTATTCAGGGCTGACGCCGGGCTCGCACACGTTCTCCGTGCAGGCGATCGACGCCCTCGGCAATACCGATCCGACACCGGCGTCGTACAGCTGGACGGTCGCGGATACGACGCCACCGGAGACCACGATCACGGCGGGGCCGACTGGCACAGTCTCGACCACGAGCGCCACCTTCTCGTTCAGCGCGAGCGAGCAGGCGACGTTCGAGTGCGCGCTCGACGGCGGCGCCTACGCCGCCTGCGCGTCGCCGCAGGCGTACTCGGGTCTCGCGGCCGCGACACATACGTTTGCAGTGCGCGCGACCGATGCCGCCGGAAACGTCGACCCCACTCCCGCAACACGCACCTGGACGATCTCCGCGTCGGCGCCCCCGCCTTCGCCTGCCTCGCCTCCGCCTGTGCTGGCGGGCTTCGATTTCAACGGCAACGGCACGGCGGAGGTGGCGGTGTTCCGTCCGTCGAACGGCACGTGGTATGTGCGTGGCCTGTTCACCGCCGGCTGGGGTGCGGCCGGCGATATTCCGGTGCCGGGCGATTACGACGGTGACGGGAGGGCGGATGTGGCCGTGTTCCGTCCCTCGACCGGCACCTGGTATGTGCGCGGCGTGTTCACCGTGGCCTTGGGCACGGAGGGAGACATTCCGGTGCCCGGCGATTACGACGGTGACGGCAGGGTGGACGTGGCGGTGTTCCGTCCCTCGACTGGCATCTGGTCTGTGCGCGGCCAGTTCAGTGCGGGCTGGGGTGCGGCGGGCGACATTCCGGTCCCCGGCGATTACGACGGTGACGGCAGGGTGGATCTGGCCGTGTTCCGTCCGTCGAACGGCACCTGGTATGTGCGCGGCGTGTCGACGGTGGGCTGGGGTGCGGCGGGCGACACTCCGGTGCCCGGCGACTACGACGGTGACGGCAGGGTGGATGTGGCGGTGTTCCGTCCTTCGACTGGCACGTGGTATGTGCGCGGCGTGTCGACCGTGGGCTGGGGTGCGGCGGGCGATCTCCCGGTGCCGGGCGACTACGACGGTGACCGCAGGGCGGACGTGGCGGTGTTCCGTCCGTCGAACGGCACCTGGTATGTGCGCGGCGTGTTGACCGCGGGCTGGGGTGCTGCGGGCGACGTTCCCGTCTGAGACGAAATCGGAGAGCGTGCCGCGTCGTCCTAGCGGCTCCGTAGCCTTTTCTCGATGAGGTCGCTGGTCGGAGCGGGTACGGCAACGCTCGTCCTCGCTGTCCTGCTCACGCTCTACGCGAGTGGGCCGAGCCAGACGGGAAGCAGTAAGCGCTGTCCTGCGACGGACCCGACGGCAGCCGCTGCCTTCTGCTTCGCGGACGACAACGGGCACATTCGGCTCGCACGCCGAACGAATGCTTGGGAGCGCTTCAAGGGCGCAGTCACGGGCAAGCCCTGAGTGACTCGCGCAGCTGCGCGACGGGCGACTAGATCCCGAAATCGCAGATGTGGCCCGCGCCGGCGTGCGCGAACGCTCTGCGCGTCTTCAGAATCGCGAGCGCCATCTGCACGTTCGCCACGTTGTACGCGCGACGATCGCCCGTCTCCGCGGTGCGAGCGACGCGGCGGATGGTGTCGAGCATGTGGACATACTCGCCCACGGCGTTCACCTGCAGCCGCGTCCTGGCGGGCGCTTGTGCACGGATTGCTCGTAAGCCGTCCTGGTGGATGATGAGCCACTCACGCCGCAGCACTGCAACACGTGAGAGCGGGCGGTTCTCGACGAGCGGCTGCCAGTAGCCGTTGGGGTAGTTCTTCATGCGTTCGAACATCGACCGGCAGGACGACGTGGCCGCACGCGGCCAAGGGATCGCGTCGGCCGTGTCCATGCGATTCGCCACGGCCGACGGGGCGATCACGAGGCTTGCGGTGGCGGCGACGGTGGCGAGCAGCTGCATCCTTCCATCGAAGTCGATCGCACGCCGCCCGACAACCTCAGTCTGGGGGACGAGGTCGGGTTTCAGTCGACGTTGAGCGCGTGCGCTCGCTGCACGGCGACCTAGGTGCGCGGCGCGTACTCGACGCTGCCGAGCGGCCACTCCGACGCGAGCCAGTCGCTCACCGCGCGCCACAGCGGGCCGTCGAGCTCCGCATGGCTCGCCCGCACCCACGACAACGCGCGGGCATCGTAGTCGCTGTCGGGGAGCGGGTATACGTACACGCAGCCGATGACGTCACGGCTCTGGGGATCGAGCACCGTGTACGTGAAGCCGGTGCGTCTGCGGAAGTCGTCCGCGTGGCGCTCCAGGTCGGCGCGGTTCTCGTCGAGCGTCATCTCGCGCGGCCAGCGGCTGTGGCCCCAGCCGGGGGTCGAGTGAATGTGCTCCATCGACGACGTCCAGGCGTCGTAATCGCGCTCGTTGTGCTCCGGCCCGAGCGGCTCGAGCACGAACTGCGGCGTGTCGAGCCCGAGCGGCACGTCGAAATCCGGCGGGACGAACTCGTCCATACGACGATCGTAGAGCGTTCTAGTCGTATTACCCGCGCGCGGGCGTGGTAAGCAGTGCACGTGCATGACGAGATCGTCTTCCGCTTCCTCGACGAGGGAGTC
Organism: Gaiellaceae bacterium; assembly: GCA_045806365.1. Lineage (GTDB taxonomy): Bacteria > Actinomycetota > Thermoleophilia > Gaiellales > Gaiellaceae > 3-1-20CM-4-69-9. The sequence goes on along the minus strand of JBJMJL010000122.1, from coordinate 528 downwards.
GCCGCGTCGGCGCGGCTACTCCGAGCGGAGCGAGAGGCACCCGAGACGTGTCGCGCGGTCTTGGGCGCGCTGCCAACCACCGGCCTAGCCCGCCACGGGATCTACTCCGGAAGCGAGGTCTACCTTGTCCTTCCCGTGCTGCTCGCGCCGCCGCGCGAGCACGCGACAACGATCGTCGGGCCCGGCGACGTCGGCTTTCTCACGGTCGAGAAGGGCTCGGGCTACGGCATCGAGGAGGACTATTCGGAGGTCTGCTGGTTCTATGACCTCGACGCAAGGCCGTCGATGGCCGAGGGGCCGATCGCTGTAAATGTCTTCGCCCGGCTCTACGACCCCGACAGCTTCTTCGCCGTCTGCCGACGCATGCGGCTGGAGGGCGCGAAAAGACTCGAGATCGCCCACTTGTAGCGCCGATCGGGGTGTGGGGTCTGACCCCATGCCGGGGCCGCCGGGGGACGCGTCAGAGACGTACCGCTCTCAGCCCCAGAAGGCGTCGAACGCCGCCGGGTCGCCCGGCACAGCCAGCAC
>JBJMJL010000121.1:0-5010 GCA_045806365.1 Gaiellaceae bacterium | reverse complement strand
TGCAGCTCGAGCAGCTGCTGGTCGAGAACGACCGCGTGCCGGCGACCGTCGTACGACCGTGCGCAATCTACGGTCGCGGCGACCGCATGGCGCGCGAATGGCACTTCGTCAAGCGCCTGCTCGACCGGCGGCCGTTCGTCTTGCTCTCGAACCGCGGCGTCGGCCATTTCCACACCACCGCAGCCGAGAACATCGGCGAGCTCGTGCGGCTGATCGCCTCCTCGCCGCGCACGGGCGTCTACAACTGCGGCGACCCGGATCCGCCTACAGTCCTCGAGATCGCACGGACGATCGGCGACTTCACAGAGATCCTGCTGCCCGAACCGGCGGAGCTCGGCGCGACGCCGTGGTCGGTGCCGAAGCCGCTGCTCGTCGACATGAGCAAGGCGGAACGCGAGCTCGGCTACCGGCCCGTCACGACTTGGGCCGACGCACTGCCGCGACAAGTGGCGTGGCTGATCGAGGCGACGCACGACCGCGACTGGCGCGAGGTGCTCCCGCGCGGCGCCGGGTACCTGAAGTTCGACTATGACGCCGAGGACGAGCTCGTACGCTCGCTCGCGGCCTAGACTTGGCCTCGGTGAACGAGGTCGTCAAGGTCGCGTGTGTCCAGGCCGAGTCGGTCGTATTCGACCGCGCGGCCACGATCGACAAGATCGACGGCATCGCGGCTGATGTCGCGGCGAACGGAGCGCGGCTTGCGCTCTTCCCGGAGGCATTCATCCCGGTGTATCCGTCGAACCGCTGGGCGCGCCACCTGGCGGGTTGGGACGGCGACGCACGCCCGCTCTACGCCCGGCTCGCCCGCGAATCGCTCACGATCCCGGGGCCGGATTCGGACCGGCTCGGCGACATCGCGCGCACGCGTGGGCTCTGGCTGGCGGTCGGCGCGAACGAGCTCGAGCGCGGGACGATCTACAACTCGCTGTTGATCTATTCGCCTGCCGGCGAGCTCGCCCTACGTCACCGCAAGCTGATGCCGACGAACCACGAGCGCCTGGTGTGGGGGCTCGGCGACGGCAGCGGGCTCGAGACGCTGCAGACGGATGCCGGCAACGTCGGCGGGTTGATCTGCTGGGAGAACCTGATGCCGCTCGCGCGCTTCGCGCTGTACCAGTCCGGCGTCGAGATCTATCTCGCGCCGACCGCCGACGACAGCGAGGACTGGCATCACTCGATGCGTCACATCGCGCGCGAGGCGCGCGCGTTCGTGCTGAGCTCCTGCGTCTTCCAGACCGCCTCGAGCTATCCGGACGACGTGCCGCTCGCCGACGGCGGCGAGCTCGTCGGCCGCGGTGGCTCGGCGATCCTCGGCCCGGACGGCTCGTATCTCGCCGGCCCCCTCTGGGACGAGGAAGGCGTGGTCTATGCGGAGCTCGATCCGCAGAAGCTGTACGAGGCCAGGCAGCGCTTCGATCCGGCGGGGCACTACCACCGCCCGGACGTCTTCCGCTTCGAGACGGCGCCTAGCGGCGCGCAGCCGTTCGCCTGAGCACGCGCTCGTCGCCGACGCGCCGCGTGACGCCGTCGGCGTCGAAGCGCTCGAGCAGCAGCTGCGCCGTCTTGCGCGACGTGCCGAGCAGGTCGCGGAAGCGCGCGAGCGTGATGCGCTCCGCGCGCTCGAGCTCGTCGACGAGCGTCCTCTGTGCCTGCTCGTACATGTCCGGCGCGACCGCGTAGCCGTCGCCGACTCGCACGAGCCGGCCGCGCTCTTCGAGAAAGCGCGCCAGTCGCGGATCGGGCGTCTTGACGGGCTCGAGCCCAAGCCGTGACAAGAGCTCGGCCGCTTCGTCCTGGCGCTCGCCGAGCTCGCCGACCGCGCCCGGCCGGTAGAGCTTCGCGCCCCGGAGCTCGAGGCCGAGGAGAGGAACGAGGTCGCGCGCCCACGGCTCGTTCGGCACCGGGACGCCGGGATCGAGCGGGTCGGCGGCGTCGAGCCTGCGCTCGATCTCCGCACGCAGAGCCGCCAGCCGGTCCTCCGGGGCCTCGACGTCGCCCTCGAAGCGCTTCGGATCGGCATGTCGCGGTGGCCGGGGATCGAGCACGCGTCCGCCGCCGACCGTCGTCCCGGCGCGCAGGACGACTCGGTCGCCGCGAGCAGCGACGACCGGCGCGGCGAGACGCAGCTGTGCGAAGCGGCCGGCACGCGCGACACGCGCGAGGGTCGCGGAGGTTCCGTGGTGCACGACGACTTGCGGCGGAATCGGCGCCAGCTCCTCGACCTCGACGTCGAGGCGGTAGCTCGCCCGGTACGCGCCGGGCTCGACCACCACGGCACCGCGCGCGAGCTCGCCTCGTTCGACGCCCGGGAGCGAGACGGCGACGCGCTGGCCCGCTTCGGCGACGTCGACGGCCTCGTCGTGCACCTGGACGCTGCGCACGCGCACGTCGCGTCCCGACGGCTCCGCGCGCAGCGTGTCGCCCGCCGCGATCCGGCCGGACCACAACGTGCCCGTGGCAACCGTGCCGATGCCGTGGAGCGTGAACGCGCGGTCGACATAGAGGCGTGTCGGCGCCACCGCCCGTTCGGTTTCCGCCGCACAGCGTGCGAGCGCAGCGCGCAACTCTTCGAGCCCGCTGCCGGTCTTCGCGCTGACGGCGACCACTTCGGCGGCGGGGACCAGCTCGCGCGCCTCGGCAAGCGCAAGCTCGAGCGTTTCCGCGTCGACGGCGTCGGCCTTCGTGACCGCGACGACCCCGCGCTCGACTCCCAGCAGCCGCAGGATTGCCAGATGCTCGTGTGTCTGCGGCCGCGCGCCTTCGCCGGCGTCGATCACGAGCAGGAAGACGTCGATGCCGGTCGCGCCCGCGACCATCGTCCGGACGAACCGCTCGTGGCCCGGCACGTCGACCAGCGACAGCCGCCGTCCGTCGGGCAGCTCGAGGGGCGCGTAGCCGAGGTCGATCGAGATGCCACGCGCCTGCTCCTCGGGCAGGCGGTCGGTGTCCTTGCCGGTCAGCGCGCGGACGAGCCACGTCTTGCCGTGGTCGATGTGGCCGGCGGTGCCGACCGTCAGCGGCACGCGCGAATCGCCTCTGCGACGTCGTCGACGTCGGCGTCGGTGAGGGTGCGGCAGTCGAGCAGCAGCCGGCCGTCGCGGACGATGCCCACGATGGGCGGATCGCTCTCGCGAAGCCGCGCGCCGAGTCCCTCCTCGATCGCGCATGCATAGCTCGGAAGCTCCGCCAGCGGGAGCGCACCCCCGCCCGCACGCGCGACCGTCTCCTCGACCTCGCCATCGACCAGCTCCGCCAGTCTTTGCGCCCGGGCACGGACCGATTCTGGAGACTCGCGCAGCATCCGCACGACAGGGATTTCCTCCGGACGGTCGAGCGCGAGCCGAAGCGTCCCCTCGAGCGCCGCGAGGGTGAGCTTGTCGGCGCGCAGCGCGCGCTGCAGCGGATGGCGGCGCAGCCGCTCGACGAGGTCGGCGCGGCCGACGACGATTCCGGCCTGCGGCCCGCCGAGCAGCTTGTCTCCGGAGAAGCAGACGACGTCCGCGCCCGCGTCGAGGCTCGCGCGCGCGGTCGGCTCGTCGCTCTTGTCGACGAGCGGACCGGAGCCGAGGTCGTCGACCAGCTCCAGCTCGCGCTCGTGCGCGATGCGGGCGAGCTCTTCGACACGCGGTTGCTCGGTGAAGCCGACGACGCGGAAGTTCGACTGGTGCACGCGGAGGATCACCGCCGTCTCGGGGCCGACGGCGTTTTCGTAATCCGCCGCCCGAGTGCGGTTGGTCGTGCCGACTTCGCGGAGCTGCGCACCCGAGCGTGCGAGCACGTCGGGAATGCGGAAGCCGTCGCCGATCTCGATCAGCTCGCCGCGCGAGACCAGCACCTCGCATCCCTCAGCCAGCGCCGCGAGCGCCAGCAGCACCGCGGCCGCGTTGTTGTTCACGACGAGGGCCGCCTCGGCGCCGGTCAGCCGCCGGAGCAGGTCGGCAATGTGGGCCTGGCGCGAGCCTCGCGCGCCGGCGTCCAGGTCGTACTCCAGATTCGAATAGCCGCTCGCCGCGTCCACGACCTGTTCGAGCGCCGCGCTCGCGAGCGGGGCGCGTCCGAGGTTCGTGTGGACGATGACGCCTGTCGCGTTCAGCACACGGCGCAGCCGTGGCGCACGCGCGGCGCTCAGCTCCGCGCTCAAGTGCTCGTCCAGATCGCCGGGATCCGCGCCCACGCGTATCTGTTCTCGCGCGCGCGCGAGCACGGCCCGAGCGGCCTCGACGGCGAGGGGATCGTCGCTTCGCCGTGCGAGCTCGTCAACAGACGGGAGATCGCGCAGGCGCCTCATCCGCCGGCGATCACGACCTCGAAGTGCTCGGATGTCTCGTCGTGCCGCGCGAGCAGCGCCTTCGCGTCGGGCTCGATCACCGCCCGCGTGTAGTCGTCGCCCGCGAAAGCACGCACGGCATCGAGCGAATCGAACCGCGTGATCGTCACGAACGCGACCTCGTCGCCGGCGTCGCGGCGGAGCAGCTCGGCACCGGCGAAGCCCGGTACGCGCTGGATCGACGGAAACATCTGCTCGCGCAGGAAGCGCTCGTAGGGCTCGGCATTCTCCGGCGTCGTCCAGCCACGCCAGAGGCGGGCAATCACTGCGCGTCGGCCTTGGCAGGCTCCGCCGGCATCTCCGCACAGCGGCGCTCGTGGCACTCGAACACGCGCGTCACCGCTTCGTCCAGATCATCGGTGACGAAGAGGAGATCGAGATCCTCCGGCGAGATCATCCCGTCGGCCAGCAGCTCGCCGCGCACCCAATCAAGCAGCTCCTCCCAGTAGTCCGAGTCGAAGAGAACGACCGGGAAGTGCAAAACCTTCCCGGTCTGGATCAGCGTCAGCGCCTCGAACAGCTCATCCGCAGTTCCGAACCCGCCGGGAAAGACGACGAAGCCCTCGGCGGCCTTCACGAACATCGTCTTGCGTGCGTAGAAGTGCCGGAACGTCACAACCGTGTCGAGGTACGGATTCGAGCGCTGCTCGTGCGGCAGCTCGATGTTGAAGCCGATCGACAGT
>JBJMJL010000120.1:0-3342 GCA_045806365.1 Gaiellaceae bacterium | reverse complement strand
GCGTAGTCGAAGATCAGGTAACCGCCCGACGGCAGGTCGACGCGGCGACTGAGCGTGGACTTGATCTCGGCGTCGACGCCGTACGCCTCCATCAGCGGTTGCTTTTCCTTGTAGCGGACGACGCGCTCGACCATGTGCGGTGACGTCTTCTTCAGATAGCCGACGACGCGCTTGTACGCGCGGTCCTCGTCGACGTAGGCCTTCTCGAAATTCTCCGTGAAGAGATCGCGTGTCACGCGCAGGGGCAACTCCGCCTCCTGATAGAGCAGCGTCGGCGCCTTCACCTTCTTCGCGCGTGCATCGATCGACTTCCACAGCTTCTGCAGGAAGAGCAGATCGCGCTCGATGTCCTCCGCCGACGCGCCCTCTGCTGCGGTGCGCACGATCACGCCGCCGCCCTTCAGGTCGAGCCCCTTGAGGATGTCCTTCAGACGTGCGCGCTCCTCGTCGTCCAGCCGCCGGGAGACGCCGAAACCGTCGCCGTTCGGCTGGTAGACGACGAACCGCCCCGGGAGCGAGATCTCCGTGGTCAGGCGCGCGCCCTTCGTCTTCATCGGATCCTTGACGGCCTGGACCATGATCGTCTCGCCGCGGCTGATCAGGTCCTGGATCTTCTTGCCGTGTCGTTTCCCCTCGAGCTCGGGCGTGACGATCTCGTCGACGTAGAGGAAGCCGTTCTTCTCGAGGCCGATCTCGATGAAGGCAGCCTCCATGCCCGGAAGGACGTTGTCGACGGTGCCGAGGTAGATGTTGCCCGCGATCGAGCGGCGTTCCGGCCGCTCCAGGTACACCTCGGCGACCCGGTCGTCCTCGAGGACGGCGACGCGCTGCTCGCCGACGTCGACGGAGACCAGCAGCTCACGCTTGGCCTGCGGAAGCGGCGCGCGGCGGGGCGGCTCGCGTCGGCGGCGTTGCTGCGGACGCTCGCGCTCGCGGCGCTGCGACTTGCGCGCCGGCTTCTCCTCGACGGGTGCGGGCGTCGTCTTCGGCGTCGTCTTCGCTTCGGGCGTCTTGCTCCGAGAGCGGCCGCGGCCGCCGCGGCTGCCACGGCGGCGCCGCGGCGTGGTCGTCGTGCTCGGTTCTTGTCGCTCCGCCTCGACGGCGGGCTCAGGGGTTACGGGCCGGGGTGCTTCTGCGGGAGCGGCTGCCTCGATCGGCGCCTGCTCCTGCTGTGACTTTCTGCTTCGAAACCAGCGCAAGCGAAATCTCCTTCGTGCGCGCGCGCTGCAGCAGCGCCTCGATGCGAGGCGGCGCGGAGCGTGCGCGGCAAGTAGTTGGTGTGCGTCGAGAACATCTCAGGGGAGGGTAGCAAGTGGGTCTGTCGGGTCCGTCCGAGGGTGGACCTAGCCTTCATCGGCATCAGCGGACAGGAGGTGAACCTCTGGTGGCCGGACGACGAGAAGCACACGAGCTCCTGTTGATCGAAGAAGCCGACGCGTGGTTCGAATACCTCGAAGCAACGCGGGCTCAATCGGCGCTGCGCTACAAGGAGGTCGAGCCCTGGGCGTGGGCGCGGCTGACCCAGCGCCTGCGCGCGATCACGACACGCCGCGCGAAGCTGGAGCCAGCCGCCGAAGCTGCGTAGCGCGCACGGAAAGCTCGCTTTCCGTCCGAGTTTGCGTCCGGCGTCTACCGCCGTGCGGCCCTTGCGCGCACGTGAATCGCGAGCAGTAAGCCGATCGCGATGAGATTCGCGATCATCGACGAGCCGCCGACACTGACGAACGGCAGCGGGATCCCCGTGATCGGCGCGATCCCCATCGTCATCCCGACGTTCACGAACACCTGGAACAAGAGCGTGACGACGAGCCCGCCCGCGACGATCGCGGTGAAGGGCTCGCGGGCCAGCGTCACGATGCGTAACCCGCGCCACACCACGAGCAGATAGAGCGTCAGCAGGAAGCCGGCCCCGAAGAAGCCGCGCTCCTCCGCGAGCGAGGCGAACACGAAGTCGGTGTGATGCTCCGGCAGGAAGTTGAGCGTTGTCTGCGTCGCGTTGTCCGGACCGCGCCCGCGCGCCTGCCCCGACCCGATTGCGTTCTTCGACTGTGTGATGTTGTACGTCGCGCCGCCGGGGTCCTGATCCGGATTCAGGAACGTCGTCAAGCGCTTCTGCTGGTAGTCCTTCAACAGGGGCACGCCGGCGGCCGGCATCACGCCGAGCACGAGCACGGCGACGGCGAGCGCGGCCGCGGCGAGCGCCGCCAGATGCGACCACGGCGTGCCGGCGACGAGCAGGACGGCCGCGACCGCGGCGCAATACACGAGCGCGCTGCCGAAGTCCGGCTGCAGGAAGACGAGGAAGATCGGGATCAGCGCCAACCCGATCGTGCTCAGCGTCGTTCGCGGATCGTTCAGCCGCCGCGTGCGCTCGGCGAGGAAGCCGGCGAGCGCAAGGACGAAGAGCACCTTGCCGAACTCGGACGGCTGGAACTTGAAGAAGCCGAGATCGAGCCAGCGCTTCGAGCCACGGATCGGTCCGGTCAAGAACACGACGGCGATCACGCACGTCGTGCCGATGAAGATCCCGCGCCAGCGCGTGCGGTAGATGTCGGGATCGATCAGTACGAGCGCCGCGAGCACGACGACTCCGATGGCGGCGTACACCGACTGCCGCGCAAGGTAGTAGTGCGCGTCGGCGGTGACGTCGTGGCGCGTGATGTCCGCAATCGACCACAGCCCGTACGCGACGAGCAATCCGACGGCGCCGATCAGGATCCAGTCGAGCCGCCGGACGAACGACGCGACGTCCGTCGCCTCGCGACGCCGCGCGCGGACTGCTGCTCTCGAGGCGTAATCGACCATCAGTCCGAATGCACCGGCCCGTGCTGCGTCGCCTGCTTCCCGAAGAACTGCTCGAAGACCTTGAGCGCGGCGGGCGCGGCCGCGTCGCCGCCGTGTCCGCCGTTCTCGATCAGCGCGCACACGACGAGATCAGGCGAGTCCGACGGTCCATACCCGCACCACCACGACTGGTTGAACAGACGCGGGTACCCGTCGCCCGGATCGATCAGCTTCTCGGCCGTGCCCGTCTTGCCCGCGATCGGGATGGGGAAGCCGCCGAAGATCGCCGTGGACGTTCCGAGCGACGAGTGCGTCGCTTCGTAGAGACCCTCGCGCACGACGGCTAACGCCTGCGCGTCGACATTCGTCGGCTCGGGCACGGGCGGCGGCGGCGCCGGCAGCACACGGCCCGGCCCGCGATTCGCCGACGGCTGCTCGACGTCGAGCAACAGATGCGGCGTGACGAGCTTGCCGCCGTTCGCGATCATCGCGTAGAAGCGCGCCATCTGGAGCGGCGTCACGGCGATGTCCTTCTGTCCGATCGCGAGCTGGATCGAG
>JBJMJL010000119.1:0-3369 GCA_045806365.1 Gaiellaceae bacterium | reverse complement strand
CGTCGTGGTCGACGTCGGCCAGGAGGACGAGCTCGTGCAGCGCGAGGTCTTCGGCCCCGTGGTGACGGTGCAGCGCTTCGCGGACGACGACGAGGCGATCGCCTGGGCGAACGACGTCGACTACGGCCTCGCCGCCTCGGTCTGGACGCGCGACATCGGCCGCGCGCTCAACGCCGCGCGCAAGCTGCAGTTCGGCACCGTGTGGATCAACGACCACATCCCGCTGGTCAGCGAGATGCCGCACGGCGGCTTCAAGCAGTCCGGCTACGGCAAGGACCTGTCCGCGTACTCCCTCGAGGACTACACCCAGGTCAAGCACGTCATGGCGAAGCTCGATTGAGACATGACCCGGGACTGTCCCGAGACATGGCCGAGGTGACGAAGGCGCCGCCGCTACCGGAGGGCGGGACGATCGGCGTCGCCGCCGCGTCGAGCCCGTTCGAGAACCGCTCGGAGATCGACCGCAGCGTCCGCTGGTACGAGCAGCGCGGCTACCGCGTCAAGCTGGCGCCGGCCGTCCAAGCGCGCGACGACTACGTCGCGGGCGACGCACGTGAGCGTGCGGCGGACGTGACGGGCCTGTTCGCCGACGACGAGGTCGACGTCATTCAGCTGCTCCGCGGCGGCTACGGCGCATCGCAGGTCGTGCCGCACCTCGACTACGACGTCATCGCGGCGAATCCGAAGCCGTTCGTGGGGTATTCGGACGTGACCGCGCTGCACGTCGCGATCCGGCAGCGCACCGGGCTCGTGACCTTCTATGGGCCGGGCTTCGTGAGCATGGGCAGCGCCAAGCGCGAGGAGTGGACGAAGGAGCGGTTCCTGCGCGCGCTGACCGAGCGCGGCGCGCTCGGCGAGGTTCCGGCGCGTCCCGACGATCCGTACATCGGTGCGATCGGCTCCGGCCGCGCGACGGCGCCGCTCGTAGGCGGCTGCCTCTGGCTGTTGCGCGAGACGCTCGGAACGCCGTGGGAGGTCGAGCTCGACGGCGCGATCCTCTTCTTCGAGGACGTGCACTGCCCGCCGTGGTACGTCGACGGGGTCCTCACGCAGCTGCACAACGCCGGGAAGCTGGAGCGCGTCGCCGGCGTCGTCATCGGCGAGATGTACAAGTGCGAGGAGTGGCGGCAGCCCGAGCCCTGGCTCCGCAGCAAGTCGATGGAGGACGTGTTCGAGCAGCACCTCGAGCCGCTCGGCGTCCCGCTGATTCACAACCTGCCGCTCGGCCACGGAGACCACCTCTGCACGATCCCGCTCGGCGTCAGGGCGACTGTCGACGCCGACGCGCGCACTCTGACGATCGACGAAGCCGGAGTGGCTACCGTCGCTGAACGGGCGCAGGCCGTCCGCGACCGAGCCGCATCCCGATGACGCCGTCCGCTGCGGACAGGCTCGGGCCCGACGCGGTGACCGCTGCCAGGAACGAGCCGCGCGCGAGCGCGTAGAGCCGGACGGGTGTACGGGACTTGACCGTTGCCGTGCGCGGGACGTCGCGCAGCAGCGCGATCTCGCCGAACGAGTCTCCGGCCCCGAGGGCGCCGACCTGCTCCCCGTCGACATAGACGTCGAGCGTGCCGTCCGCAACGAGGAAGAACTGGTCGCCGGACTCGCCCTGCCTCACGATCTCGACGCCCGCGTCGCGCTCGACGTCCTGTAGCGCCGTCGCCAGTTGCTCGAGCGTCGCTTCCTGAAGCGGCGCGAAGATCGGATTCGCGCGGACGGCGTCGACGCGCTCCGCCGGAACGTCGGCGGAGCGGTCGATCGCGGACAGCCGCGGCCACGCCGGCACGACGAGGATCGGTAAGAGCGCGCCGGCGGCGATGAGCGCGCCGCGCGTGCCGAGCCATTCCAGCAGCAGCGGCGCGATCAGCGCGCCGATCGCTGTCGTGAAGAGCAACAGGCTCTCGAGCACGCCGAAGACGCGCGCGAGCACGTCCTCGGGCGCCGCCCGCTGCAGCAGCGTCATCCCGGAGACGTCGACCAGCGTGTTGCCGATGCCGACGAGGCCGAGCAACACGAGGGCGAAGGCCTGGTTCGGCCAGATCGCAACAAGCGCCAGCGGCACCCCCCAGATGAAGATGCCGACGCCGAAATCGCCCGCGAGGCGCCGGCGCCCGACGAGTGCGGCCGCCCCGAGCGCGCCGATCAGGCCGCCGATGCCGATCGCCGAATTCAAGAAGCCGACGCCGGCCTGCCCGGTGTCGAGCAGATCGAGCGCGAGCACGACGATGAGGACGCTCAACATGCCGTCGACGAGCGTCTGCATCGAGAACAGCCCGACGACCAGGCGCAGGCGCCGGTCGCGGCCGATCGTGCGGACACCTGCGAGGAGCTCGTCGGCGATCGCGCTGCCTGCGACCTTATCCCGCGGCGGTTCCTCCACCGGCGGGATCCGCGCGATCATGAACGCCGACCAGAGGAGCGACGCCGCCGTCACGACGAAGACGGACGCCGCACCCTGGACGGCGAGCAACAGACCGCCGAGCGCCGGGCCGGCAAAGCTGCCGATGCTCTCGATCGTGGTGGCGGAGACGTTCGCGGCGGTCAGCTCCTCCGGCGTCTTTGCGAGACGCGGGACGAGCGCCGCCTCGGCCGGGCGGAACGCCGTCGAGCTGACGCTCACCAGCGCGGACAGGACGTAGACGAGGACCGACGGGGCGTCCGAGTAGACGGCGATCGCGGCCAGGCCGATCAGCGCGGCGCGCACGAGGTCCGACCCCACCATCACCCAGCGCCGGTCGTACCGGTCGCCGAGGATCGCGACGAACGGCGACGCAATCGCTGCTGCGGTCCACCGGGCCATCCCCAACACGCCCACCGCCGTCGCGCCGTCCTGCTCGTAGGCGTAGACGATCACGGCGATGCCGTAGGCCCAGGTTCCGAGCATCGAGCCCGCAAAAGCGAACTGCAGCCGGCGTAGCGCCGGGTTCGCGTAAACGTCCCGAAACGCCCTCGCCGAGTCGTTCAGGTACCCGAGGAGACGCCGCATGTTGCGAGAATCGCACCTTGGCTTGAGTAATTGCAGAAGCTAGGGGAAGATTTGAGCAGCCCACTCCGTCTAGTACGCGACAATCGGCTTTCGAGCCAATCCCCTTCCGGAAGGAGGAAGTTCATGTCTGAGGACGTCGAGGCCCACAAGCACAAGATTGCAGGTGCGGATGAGGGCACGGAGGAGACCGAGGACGTCGAGGCCCACGGCCGCCACTCGAGGTCGGCGAACGAAGGCCCCGATCACGAGTCCGACGATGTCGAGGCGCACGGGCGCCACTCGCGCTCCGCGAACGAGGAAGCGGGCTCCGGCGAGGAGTCTGACGATGTCGAGGCGCACGGGCGCCACTCGCGCTCCGCGAACGAGGAAGCCGGCTCCGG
>JBJMJL010000118.1:0-4704 GCA_045806365.1 Gaiellaceae bacterium | reverse complement strand
GACTCGAACCCGCGACCTCCGGCGTGACAGGCCGGCGTTCTAACCAACTGAACTACGCCCCCAAGGCCCGGGCAGTGTAGCCCGTCGCCGGCTGTAGTCTCCGGCGGGTGACCAAGGTCGACCTGATTGCGCTCGCGTTCGTCGCGGTGACCGCGTTCATCGGGTGGAAGAAGGGACTGCTCGCGAGCGCGCTGTCGGTCGCGGGGATCGTCCTCGGCGCCTGGCTCGGCTCTCGACTCGCGCCGGCGTTGCTCGAAGGCGGCACCAGTTCCCCGTACACGCCGCTCGCAGCGCTCGCCGGCGCGGCGGTCGGGGCGATCCTGCTCGAGACGCTCGGCACGCTCGCCGGTACGTCCCTGCGGTCGCGGATCCGCAAGCCCCGGCTGAGCACCTTCGACTCCTTTGGCGGGCTCGGGCTCGGCGCCGTCGCCGGGCTGGCGATCGTCTGGGTGCTCGGGGCCGTCGCGCTGCTGCTGCCGGGCCAGGCGGATCTGCGTCACGGGGCGCAGCAGTCCGCGTTGCTGCGCCGGCTGAACGAAGTCGTCTCGCCGGAGAAGGTGCTCAACGCGCTCGCGCGCATCGACCCGTTCCCGGCGATCGCCGGGCCGGCCGCACCAATCACGCCGCCCGATCCACGACTCGCGCATTCCCAGGGCGTGCGCGCCGCAGCGCCGAGCGTCGTGCGTGTGCTCGGCACCGCGTGCGGTGTCGGCGTCGAAGGGTCGGGTTGGACGGCGCGCACGGAAACCGTTGTCACCGCGGCGCACGTCGTGGCGGGGCAGGAGGACACGACGGTCGAGTTGCAGAGCGGCGCGCGCCTGCCGGCGGACGTGCTCGCGTTCGATCGCCGCAACGACATCGCTGTCCTGCACGTCGACCGGCTCGGGCTGCGCCCGCTGCGACTGACCCGCCCGAGGAACGGCACGGCTGTCGCCGTTCTCGGCTTTCCGGAGAACGGCCCATTCACGGCGACGCCTGCTCGGATCGGCCGCACCTCCGTGGTCCTGGCCGACGACGCCTACGGCCGCGGTCCTGTTACACGCGCGATCACGTCGCTCGGCGGCCGCGTGCGGCACGGGGATTCCGGAGCCCCCGCGGTCGACGCGAACGGCGCCGTCCAGACGACGGTGTTCGCAGCGCGGTTGCGCACCGTCGGCGGCTACGGCGTGCCGGACAACGTCGTGCGTGCCGCGCTGAGCTCAGCCCGCGCGCCGGTCTCGACCGGCGACTGCGCCCCCTAGATCGGCAGCGTCCGCGCCCACGGCGCGAACGGCGAATCGGGATGCCGGTCGAGGAACTCGCGCACGAGCTCGGCCGACTCGTCGCGTCGCACACCCGACGTCACCTCCGGTAAGCCGTACGGCGCAACCGAGCCGACGGCCGGGTTCCACACGTCGCCGATCGCAGTCCCGCCGTCGGTCGGCGACGGCAGCGCGTACACGACGCGGTCGGCGAACGCGAACATCGCGGCCGCCATGCAGAGCAGGCACGGCTCGAGCGTCGTGACGAGCGTGGCTCGCCTGCGGTCGGCCGCCTGCAGGGCGAGCAGCTCCGGGTGCGCGAGCAGGCCGTTGCGCGACTGCCAGAACGAGCGCGTCACGATCTCGCCGTCGACGGCCACGACCGCGCCGATCGGCAGCTCGCCGGCCTCGAGCCCGAGCCCGGCTTGCTCGAGCGCCGCGCCCATCAGCTCAGAGCAGTTCAAGAACGCGGAGCGGGCGCCGGAACGGCGCGACGAGGTAGACGCCCGCGGCGCGTTCGCGCGCCGCGGCGATCAGCTCGCGGGCGTGCGCGAAGCCGACGTCCGCCGCGTCTGCGCCGGCGCGCTCGAGCGCGTCCTGCAGCTTCTGCGGCACGACGATCCCCGGCACTTCGTTGTGCAGCCGCAGCGCGAGGCGGTAGCTGGTCAGCGGGAAGATCCCGAGCAGGACGGGAATCGGCCACTTGCCGCCGAGCTGCTCGACGAAGCGGTCGACGTAGTCGAGGTCGAACACGATCTGCGTCATCGCGAACCTCGCGCCCGCGTCGAGCTTTTGCTGGAAGCGTTCGAGCTCGACGTCGAGATCGTCTGGGGTCGGGTTGACGGCGACGCCCTGGAAGAAGGACGTCGGCGCGTCGATCGGGCGGCCGTTGTAGTCCTCGCCGCGGTTCAGGTTGGTCATCAGCTGCGTCAAGCCGATCGAGTCGATCTCGTACACGCCGCGCGCGCCCGGGTAGTCACCGACCTCGGGCGGGTCGCCGGTGATCGCGAGGACGTTGCGCACGCCCTCGGCATGTGCGCCGAGCAGCATCGATTCGAGCCCCATCACCGACCAGTCGCGCGTCGTCAGGTGCGGGATCGTCTCGATCCCGGCCTGCCGCTCGATCGTCGCCGACACCATCAGCGAGCTCATGCCGGCGCGTGCGGTCGCGTTGTCGTTGATGTCGACCCACCCGACGAGGCCCGAGTCCTGCAGCGCCGACGCGACCTCGAGCAGGCCCGCACTGTTTCCTCCGAGCGGCGGATCGAGCTGGATCGACACGATCCACTCGCCGGCGGCCAGCGCGCGCGACAGTCCCGTCTCGCGCTGCTGCTCGCCGAGCGCGACCACCAGCTCCGGCGACTCGAAGACGAGCGGCGCGCGCGGCTTGCGCTCGTCTTCCACCGCGGAGCGAATCGCGGAGATCTCGGCGGGTGTGGTGCCGCAGCAGCCGCCGATGACCTTCGCGCCGAGATCGCGCGCGTGTGCGGCGAACTCCGCGAAGTACTCCGGCGTCGCGTGCGGGTAGATGACGCGGCCGCCGGCGAGGCTGGCGAGACCGACGTTGGGCAGGGCGGCGAGCGGTTTCCCGCCGGAGCCCATGCGCTCGAGCGCGGCGAGCGCCGCGAGCAATCCGGCGCCGTGGTTCGCGCCGACGGCGGCGATGTCGAGCTCGCCCAGCCGCTCGGCGGCTTCGGAGGCGGTGACGCCGGCGAGGGTCTCGGCGCTCTCGTCGAATGTCAGCAGAGCGACGATCGGAAGGCTCGACACGCCGCGCACCGCCTCGATCGCGTCGACGACCTCCTCGAGGTCGTAGAACGTCTCGACCATGAACACGTCGACGCCGCGACCGTCGAGGACCGTCGCGACTTCCGCGAAGAGCTCACGGCGCACACGCGATGCGGCCGGCTCGCCCAGCGGTCCGATCGAGCCCGCGATGAACACCTCGCGCCCCGTCACCTCGCGCGCCTCGCGCGCGAGCTTGACCCCTGCAGAGTTGATCGCCTCGAGATCTTCTTCCAGAAAATGGTGCGCGAGCTTGCGACGGTTCGCGCCGAACGTGTTCGTCTCGATCAACTCGGCCCCGGCGTTGATGAAGCTGACGTGCAGCGAGACGACCGCTTCGGGCGCGCGGAGGTTCGCCTCCTCGGGCGTGCGCAGGCGCGGGACTGCGGCCGACAGCAGCGCGCCCATGCCGCCGTCGCCGACGATCGCCGGTCCGCTGTCCAGGCGTTCGAGGAAGCGGTTACGTGTCTGAGTTTGGGCGGGCACTTCGTCTCCTTCCGATCTCGCTCGACACATCCTTCGGGCTTGGCCCGACCGGGTTTGGCACCTTGCCGCTGAGGCAGGTTGCCGAAGGCGTCACAGGGCCGGTTCCCTCGGCCTTCTCTTGATGCGGAGCGGGACATGCCCGCTGCCGAAAAGAAGTGTAACGGCCCCGGACAACGCAAGAGGGGCCGCCGCCTGGCCCCTCCTGGGTCTCCGTGATGGAGATTCTCCGAGGTTGCCCCCGCCGCATCGGGGCCCCGCTCGGTTATGCCTTCTGACTATCGCGGGGAGGGCTCGCTTCATCCATCACCCGTTCTCGGTTGACTGCGGCACTTGACGCCCTCAAGCGGGAAGACGGCGCCGCCGATATCCGTCTTGGCTCCAGGGGCCAGGGACTGACGGCAATCATTCCTGCGGCCAGGGAGCACCACGGGCGGCCGACGGGGACTCGGCCGCCTCGTTTTAGACGTCGTGAATCACGCGGCCTTCCATGCCGCCGGCGACGGTCACGACCTGCCCGGTGACGTGACCGGAGAGCGTGGGGGAGGCGAGCGCGACGACCTGTCGCGCCACGTCCCCGGGTTGCGCGACCTTGCGCAGCGCCATCGTCCGCGACACGCGTGCGATCTGCTCGTCCGACACATGGCCGCGGGTCATCGGCGACTCCGTCCAGCCCGGCGCGACCGCGTTCACGCGGACGCCCGGCGACCGCCGGACGACCTCGTTCTTCAGGCTCAGCAGCAGGCCGCCGAGAACTGCCGATTTCGCCGCCGCGTAGTCGGCGTGGCCGGCCTCGCCGAAGATGCCGGCCGTCGAGCCGACGAGGATCAGCGCGCCGTCGCCTTCGAGCTGTCGCAGGAAGCCGCGGGCGGTGAGGAACGTCGCCGTCAGGTTCGCATCGAGCGTCGCCCGCCAGCGCTCGAGCGAGAGCTCCCAGACCGGCACGTCCCCGGAGGGCCAGACACCCGCCACCGCAGCGCAGACGTCGAGTCGTCCGGCTTCGGCGAAGAGGCGCTCGACCTCGTCCTCTCGCGTCAGATCGGCACCGACGACCGCAGCGGCGGCGAGCGCCTCCGCGCGTTCGCGCCCCTGGTGGTAATGCGCGACGACCTGAGCGCCCTCCTCGACGAACGCGCGCGCGCAGGCGCCGCCGATCCCGCCCGAGGCGCCGGTGACGAGCACGCGCTTCCCCGCC
>JBJMJL010000117.1:0-7538 GCA_045806365.1 Gaiellaceae bacterium | reverse complement strand
AGCCCTAGAGGAGTAGGGGCCAGACCCCCAGCCCTGACGGTCAGACCCCAGCCCTGGGATCCCTAGGGGTCAGACCCCAGCCCCTAAGGGGTCAGACCCCCAGCACGAGGGGTCAGACCCCAGCCCTAGAGGAGCACGTCGACGGCGACGCCGAGGGCGATCAGCACGAGGCCGATCACGAACACGGGCTCCTGGCGGGCGCCGACCGGCCGCCGGCGCGTGATCGTGCCGCGGATCATCGAGAAGCCGCCCGTCGGGAACAGCCCGACCAGGAACAGCAGGCAGCCGATCACGTAGTACGCGCCGGCGATTCCGCCGGCGACGTCATGGCCGGTTGCCCACGCGACGACGGCGCCGAGCAGGCCGACGCCGACCGCCGCGCCGGCGCACGCGAGCGCGAGCCGCGCCAGCGCCTCGCCCATGCCCGTCCAGCGGCCGACCTCCGGAGGGATCGGCTCGCTCACGTGTGCACGCGCTCGAAGAGCGTTTCCCACCTCTGCAACAGCGTCTGCAGCTCGTCGCGCGCCCGGCGGTGCGCCGCGAGCGCCTCGACGTCGTTCCAATCCTCCGCGAGCCGGCGCTCGAGGTCGGCGACGGCGGTCTCGCGCTGGGCGATCTCGGCCTCCAGGCGCTCGAGCTCGGTCGGCCGCTCGCGCTGCGGCGCCCGGCGCTTGCGCGGCTTCGCCTGCTCGACCACCGGAGGCGGAGCCGGCTCGGCGCGTGCCTCCCGCGCGCGAACGTACTCCGCCCAGCCACCTTCGTAGGACCTCAACTCCCGATCCTCGATGGCGAGGGTCCGCTGCGCGACGGCGTCGAGCAGCGCGCGGTCGTGCGAGACGAGCAGCACAGTGCCGGGAAACGCTTCGAGCGCAGCCTCGAGCGCCTCACGGCTCTCGAGGTCGAGATGATTCGTCGGCTCGTCGACGACGAGGAAGTTCGCGCCCGATGCGACCACGAGCGCGAGCGCCAGGCGACGCCGTTCGCCCCCCGACAGCGCGACGACGGGTTTCTCGTGCTCCGCCCAGCCGGAGAAGAGAAAGCGGCCGAGCAGGTTCTGCGCGTCAGGTCGTTGCAGGCCGGTGGCGCGCTGCACGCACTGCAGCACGGAGCCCCGCGTGTCGAGCTCCATCTCCTGCTGCGAGAAGTACGCCGGAATGACGCCGTGGCCGAGCCGCACCGAGCCCGCCTGCGCCTCGCGCTTCTCCAACATCGTTTCCAGCAGCGTCGTCTTGCCTGAGCCGTTCGGCCCGACGAGCGCGACGTGCTCGCCGCGCTCGATCGCGAACGCGACGTCGTCGAGCAGCACGCGCTCACCGATCCGGAGCTGCAGGCCCTCGGCCTCGACGACCGTTCGGCCGCTGCGCGGCGGCTTCAGGAACTCGAACCCGAGCTTCTTGTTCCTGCGCGTCAGCAGCTCGATCTCGCCCGTCGCCTTCGCGCGCTCCTTCTTGTACCGCTCGATCTGGCGCATCTTGACCTGCGCCTTGCGCGCCATCTTCTCCGTCGAGGCCCGGAAGCGCGCCACGAACCGCTCGAGCCGCTCGATGTCCGCGCCGATTCGCCCGGCCGTCTTCGCGGCGGCGTGCAGGCGCGAGGCCTTCTCGATGCGCCACGCATGCCACGGGCCTGCGAAGTACGTCGAGCGCCCGGCCTCGAGCTCGAGCACGGCGTTCGTCACGGCCTCGAGGAACCAACGGTCGTGCGCGACGATCATGATCCCGGCGTCGAGCGTCTGCAGCTCGCGCTCGAGCCACTCGAGGCTCTCGACGTCCAGGTGGTTCGTCGGCTCGTCGAGCAGGAGCAGATCCGGGTCGCCGCCGAGCGCACGCGCGAGCGACGCGCGCGTCAGCTCGCCGCCGGAGAACGTCTCCAGCTGGCGGTCGAGGTGCTCTTCGGCGAAGCCGAGCCCCCGCAGCACCGCGGTCGCCCGCTCGCGCCAGTCATACCCTCCCGCGTGCTCGAGGCGCGCTTGCGCCTCGCCGTACCGTTGAATCGTTGCAGGCGAGTGCTCGCCGGTCGCCATCGCCTCCTCGAGCTTGCGCAGCTCGGCTTCGAGCGCCAGCAGGTCCGACGCGCCGGAGAGGACGTAATCACGGAGCGACAGCTTGCGCTCGAGGGGCGGCCGCTGGTCGTGCAGCGCGATGCGCGTCCCTTTCCGGACCGCGACGTCGCCGCCCTGCAGGCTCGTCTCGCCGACGAGCGCGCGCAGGAGCGTCGTCTTGCCCGCGCCGTTCGGGCCGGACAGCGCGACGCGGTCGCGCCGCTCGACCTTGAACGAGACACCGTCGAAGAGCGCGTCGCCGGAGAGCTCCTTACGGAGGTTGGATGCGATCAGCACCGCCATCGCTGTAAGGGTACGGCGGATGACGCGAGTGCTCGCCCTCGACGTCGGGACGTCCTCGGTCCGCGCCCAGATCTTCGACGCGGACGCCGAGGAGCGCGATCCAGCCCGGCGCGAGTATCCCGAAGAGAACGACCCTGCGCGCGTCGTCGCGCTGGTCCGCGAGACGATCGAGGAAGCCGGCGGCGCCGACGGGATCGACGCCGTCGGCGCGTCGTGCTTCGGCCACAGCCTGCTCGCCGTCGACGAGGCGGGCCGGCCGTTGACGCCGATTCTCGGCTGGCGCGACAAACGCTCGGCGGACGCCGCCGACTGGCTCGCGCGACGGATCGATGCCGCCGCTGTGCACGCGCGCACGGGCTGTCACATCCACACGAGCTACTGGCCGTCGAAGCTCGCCTGGCTCGCCTCAGAGGAACCGGACGTGTTCCGTTCGACGCGGCGGTTCGTCTCGTTCTGCGACTACCTCTATGCCCATGTGCTCGGACGCGACGTTCCGACGAGCACGTCGATTGCCTCGGCGACAGGGCTATTCGAGTTACACGCGCGCGCGTGGGATCCAGAGTTGCTCGCGATCCTCGGCGTCCAGCGCGAGCAGTTGCCGGAGATCTCGGATGCCGCCGTCGAGGGCTGGTATCCGGCGCTCCTCGACGGCGCGTGCTCGAACATCGGGGCCGGTTGTGTGACGCGCGAGCGCGCGGCGCTCATGATCGGGACGTCGGGTGCGTTTCGCACCGTCTACGAGACGGCGCAGGCCCAGCCCCGGCCGGGGCTGTTCATGCACTGGGTCGACGACGTGCGCGTGGTCGAGGGTGGGTCGCTCTCGGACGGCGGCAGCCTCCACCACTGGCTCGAGGAAACGCTCAAGGATGCCGAGGGCTCCCTCGCCGACCGCGATCCGGACTCGCACGGGCTCACCTTTCTCGCACTGCTCGGCGGCGAGCGCAGCCCCGGCTGGCACCAGCACGCGAAAGGTGCGATCGACGGCCTCACGTTCGAGACGACGCCGCTCGACCTGCGCCAGGCAGCGCTCGAGGGCGTTGCGTTCCGCTTCGCGGAGATCGCGGAGCTGATGCCGGAGGTGGACGACGTCGTCGCGACCGGCGGCGCGCTGCTGAAGGACGACGACTGGTTGCAGGTCATGGCCGACGCACTCGGCCGTCCCTTGACGGCCTCGGGCGTGCAGGAGGCGTCGCTGCGCGGCGCGGCGGTCGTTGCACTCGAGCGCCTCGGTGAGCAGCCGCCGCCGGCGCCGCTCGGCCGGGTCGTCGACCCGCGGAGCGACCGCGCCGACGCCTACCGCGCCGCGCGGGACCGTCAACGCAAGCTCTACGAAGCTGCGACTGCTTCGCGGACCAGTTGACGAGCGGCGTTCGCGATGCCCTCGGCGTCGATGCCGTAGGCGTTCAGCAGCTCGTCGCCCTTGCCGGAGTGCGGCATCTCGCTGACCGCGAGCTTGACCACGCGCGCGGGCTCGCCGCTCTCGGCAAGCGCGGCGAGCACGGCATCACCGACGCCGCCTTCTGGATAGTGATCCTCGACCGTCACGATCCGGCCGGTCGCCTCGGCGGCCGCGTGCAACGTCTCGGCGTCGATCGGCTTGATCGAGTAGAGGTCGATCACGCGCGCCGTGATGTCGTCTTCCGCGAGCGCCTCGGCGGCTTTCAGCGCCTCGTGCACGGTGACGCCGCTGCCGACGAGCGTCACGTCGTCGTCGTCCGACGAGCGGAGCACACGGCTGCCGCCGATCCTGAACTCCTCGTCGGCGTCGTAGAGCACGGGCGTGTTCGGGCGCAGGGTTCGGAGGAAGACGATTCCTTCGGTATCCGCCATCGCCGCCACGAGCTTCGCCGTCTGATTTGCATCGCACGGCTGCAGCACGGTGCTCGAGTGCACGGCGCGCAACGACGCGATGTCCTCCAGCGCCATCTGCGACGGTCCGTCCTCGCCGATCGAGACGCCGGCGTGCGAGCCCGCCAGCCGCAGGTTCACGCGGCTGATCGCCGCCATGCGGATGAAGTCGTACGCGCGCGAGAGGAACGCCGCGAACGTGGACCCGAATGCATTCCAGCCGCGCGCCTGCAGGCCGACTGCCGCCGCGATCAGCTGCTGCTCGGCGATGTACATCTCGAAGTACCGGTCGGGGTGCGCCTTCGCGAAGATCTCTGCGAACGTCGAGTTGCCGACCTCGCCGTCGAGCGCGACGACGTCGCCGCGCGCGGCGCCGAGCGCCGCCAGCGCCTCGCCGTACGCCTTTCGCGTCGCGACCTCGTCGCCGACGTCGTAGCGCGGTAGCTCCAGCGCTCCGGTCGGGAACGTGTGGGCCTCGGCCGCTTCCGGCTTCGCGACGTCGACGTGGATGTTGCGGAGGCCGCCGAGCTCCGCGATTGCCTCCTCCGGGTTGTCGAGCGCCTTGCCGTGCCAGCCCGGCTGGTTCTCGACCGCCTTCACGCCTTTGCCTTTGATCGTGCGCGCGATCACGGCCGTCGGCTTGCCCGTCGTTCCGGCGGCCTCGGTGAACGCACGGTCGATCGCCTCGACGTCGTGGCCGTCGATCTCGATCGTCTCCCACCCGAATGCGTGCGCGCGGTCGCGGTAGACGTCGAGATCCCAGCCGACCATCGTCTCGCCGCGCTGCCCGAGCCGGTTCACGTCGATGATCGCCGTCAGGTTGTCCAGCTCGTAATGCGCGGCGTGCTCGAACGCCTCCCACACGGAGCCCTCGGCCATCTCGCTGTCCCCGCTCAGCACCCACACGCGCGAGGGCAGCCGGTCGAGGTTCTTCGCCGCGAGCGCCATCCCGACGCCGAGCGGCAGTCCCTGGCCGAGCGATCCGGTTGCGACGTCCACCCACGGAATGCGCGGCGTTGGATGTCCCTCGAGGATGCTGTCGAACTGCCGGTACCGCAGCAGCTCCTCGTCGCTGATCGCGCCGGCCGCCCGGAAGATCGCATAGAGCAGCGTCGATGCGTGGCCCTTGGAGAAGATCAGCCGGTCGTTCTCCGCGCGTTTCGGGTTGTCGAAGTCGTACCGGTAGTGATTGGCCACGAGCACGGCCATCAGGTCGGCCGCGGACATTCCCGAGCTCGGATGACCGGACTTGGCGGCGGCGGCGCAGCGGACGGAGTCGACGCGGAACTGCTGACCGAGCTCGCGGAGCTGCTGGGCGTCCACGCGGCCATTCTAGGTACGGTCCAGTCATGAGAGTCGCGGTTGCGTTCGACCACCGCGGCGTCCAGCTGCGGGCCGCCGTCCTCGAGACGTTGGCCGGACATGACGTCGTCGACCTCGGCACCGACAGCGACGCCGAGCGCATCGACTATCCCGACAAAGCGCGCGAGCTGGGCGAGGCGATCCGAAGCGGCGAAGCGGAACGCGGCGTCCTCGTCTGCGGCTCGGGCGTCGGCGCCTCGGTCGCTGCCTGCAAGCTCCCCGGCATTCGCGCTGCGATTTGCCACGACGTCTACTCCGCGCACCAGGGGGTAGAACACGACGACATGAACGTTCTCTGCCTCGGGTCGGAGGTCGTCGGCCCGTCGCTCGCGCGCGATCTGATCGCGACGTTCCTCGGGGCACGTTTCGACGGCGGCGAGCGTTATGTGAAGCGACTGAAGAAGATTGAAGACATGGAAAGGGCGATCACGAATGCCTGACTCGAATCTGCACAAGCTGTCCGCGCTCGGCCAGAGCGTCTGGATCGACTACCTATCGCGCGACTTGCTCGAGACCGGCGAGCTGGAGCGGATGATGCGCGAGGACTCCGTCGTCGGCGTCACCTCGAACCCGACGATCTTCCAGAAGGCGATCTCGCAGGGGAATCGCTACGACGAGCAGCTGAAAGAGGTGCTCGAGAGCGGCGAGACCGACCCGAAGGAGATCTTCCTCCAGCTCTCGTCGCACGACATCGCCGCGGCGTGCGATCTTCTGCGCAAGGTCTGGGACGAGGGGCGCGGCCTCGACGGTTACGTGTCGTGGGAGGTCGACCCGACGCTCGCGTCCGACCGCGACGCCACGGTCGCGGAGGCGCGCCGCCTGCACGAGTGGATCGAGCGGTCGAACCTCTACGTGAAGATTCCGGCGACGGAGCCCGGGCTCGGCGCGATCGAGGAGATGATCGCGGCCGGCCGCAACATCAACGTCACGCTGATCTTCTCGCTGGAGCGGCACAAGGCGGTGATGGAGGCGTACATTCGCGGGCTCGAACGGCTGGTCGAGAGCGGCGGCGACCCGTCGACGGTGCACTCGGTCGCGAGCTTCTTCGTCTCGCGCGTGGACACGGAGACGGACAAGCGCCTCGAGGCGATCGGCGGCGACTCGTTGGAGCTGCGCGGCAAGCTCGGAATCGCGAACGCGAAGCTCGCGTACCAGAACTACCTCGAGACGTTCAGCGGGCCGCGCTGGGACGCGCTCGAGCAGAAGGGCGCGACGAAGCAGCGCTGCCTGTGGGCGTCGACGTCGACGAAGAACCCGGAGTACCGCGACGTGCTCTACGTCGAGGAGCTGATCGGCCCCGCGACGGTGAACACCATGCCGGAGGAGACGATCGAGGCGTTCCAGGACCACGGACGAGTTGCCGAGACGCTGACCCAGGACGTCGACGCGGCGCACAAGCTGCTCGACGACCTGCGTGCGGCGGGGGTCGACTACGACGACGTCGTCGACACGCTCGAGCGCGAAGGCGTGCAGAAGTTCTCCGACTCGTTCGACGAGCTGCTGGAGGGCATCAATTCGAAGCGCGGCGAGCTCGCGCCTGCCTGATGGTCGTCGCGTCGCAGCAGGAGCTCGTCGAGCGCGTGTGGTCGCGCGACGCAACTCTCTGGACCGGCGCGGACGAAGACAAGTGGCTGGGTTGGCTCGACGAGCCGAAGCGGATGCAGGAGCGCGTCGCCGAGCTGCGCGAGTTCGCCGACGAGGCGCGCACGCGGTTCGACACGTTCGTGTTGCTGGGGATGGGGGGCTCGTCGCTTGCGCCGGAAGTGCTGAAGCGCACCTTCGGCGTGAAGAACCTGCACGTTCTCGACACGACGCATCCGGCAATGCTGCGACACGCGGAGGAGTTCCTCGACCTACAGAAGACGATGTTCGTCGTCTCGTCGAAGTCGGGCACGACGCTCGAGACGCGCTCGCACTTCGACTACTACTGGGAACGCGTCGGCGCCAACGGTGAGCAGTTCGTCGCAGTCACGGACCCCGGCTC
>JBJMJL010000116.1:0-15260 GCA_045806365.1 Gaiellaceae bacterium | reverse complement strand
GCCGGCGGTCGCGTATCCCTTAGGCCATCGCGGCCTGCATCTCCTCCGGCGAGATGTCGCGCACGTGCGTCGCGAACGACCACGAATGCCCTTCCGGATCGTGGACGCTGTACGTTCGATCCCCGTAGAACTGATCCTCGGGCTCTCGCTGGATGTCCGCGTCCGACGCCTTCGCATGCTCGAAGTGCCCGTCGACATCGTCGACGTAGATGTATGTCGTCTGCGTCCGGCCCCCGAGATCGTTCGGGCTCTTGTAGGCGCCGCCGGGCGTCCCGAGCATGACGACGCCGCCTTCGAGCTCGAGCTCCGCATGGGCAGTCTTTCCGTCCGGGCCGGCCATGCGGTACTTCTCGGTGAAGCCGAGTGCGCTGGTGAGGAAGTCGATCGCGCCGTCCGGGTTCTTGTACAAGAGGTACGGCGTGACCCGTGCGGTGCCTTCCGGCGGATTCTGAGGCATGACCGCTCCTTTCGTTACGACGGAAAGACGCTGACGGGCATCTCGTAGAACTCGACGCTGGTGCGGCCGCCGCCACCGCCGCTCGGCGACATCGCGTTGAGCGCCTCGTCTCCCTTCTTCAGCGCTTCCTCCGTCTCGAACATGACGAGACCCATCGACTTCCCGCTCTTGCGGTCGACGAGCATCAACATCCCTTTCGCATCCTCGAGGCCCGGCGGACGGCGATCGTTCTCCACCTCGCCCTTGACCTGCTCGATCTCCTCGTCGAGGTTCCCCGACGATTCGAAGGTCGCAACGCGCACGTACATGACGGCTCCTTCCCTCGCGGAGAGAGGACCTTAGCCCAGCCGGACGGTCGTCAAGACGAAGACCGCGTGCTGCGAGACGTTCACTGTGACGACGCCGTTCGCGTCGGCTGTCACCCTCTGCTTCGGCGCGACGAGGCCGTCGGCGTTCGCGTTCCAGATCAGCAGGTTGACCGCCTTCGACGGAGGGAAGCCGGCGATGGAGTACGGAGTCGCGGTGGTCACGCCGGCGTTCAGCTGCGCACCCGCCGTGTCGAGCCCGATCACAGTCAGCTGCTTCTGCTTCCCGCGGTAGGCGGCGAGGATGCGCGACGTGTTCGGCACGCCGTCGATCGCAACGACCTGCCAACCGCGTCTGGCCGTCGTCGTGAACAGCTGCAGGAGGTTGTACATCGGGTAGAGCGGCCAGCCGCTCTGCGGCGCGCCGATGACGTAGTACGTCTGCGTACCGTTGTCGTACTTGCCGTAATACGAGTCCCACTTGCTCGTCCCGAGGTAGCCGAGATCCGCCGCGAGCACGTCGAACCAGGCGTGCTGGAAGGCGCTGATGTTCGTCTGCGTGATCGGCGTGCCGTCCTGCCAGACGCCGGGATCGACCTGCAGCGCGCCGTTGAACGTGCGCAGGCCGCGCACGCCGTACTCGGTGACGTAGATCGGCTTGCGGGCGTTCGCCGGGAGTGCGTCCACGAGCGCGCGCACCTCGGTGAGCCGGTCGACGAGCTTCTGCGTGTCCCAGTAGTCCCAGAAGACATGGATCGAGTACGCGTCGAGGATGTCGGCCATGTGCGTGCCGAGGTACTGGAACCAGACGTCCTGGTTCGGTGCGCCGGTGTCGGGCCCACGCACGAGGTCGCCGCCCATGTACTTGACCTGTCCACGAATCGACTGGATCAGCGGGTCGAGGTCGCGGTACTGCTTTTCGTACGCGTCCATCGTGATCCGCGTCCGGTTCGGCTCGTTCTGCAGCGTCAGCCAGCGCAGATGGGTGATCCCGCGGTTGCGCACGAGATCGAGCAGGACGTCGGCGAACCGCTGAGGCAGCAGCGTTCCGCCCTGCCACGTGATGTTGATGTCGGTGCCGGTGCTCTGCGCGAACTGCACCGTGCGGATGAAGGACTGCATCTTGTCGGCGTCGGTGAACGCCTGCGGCGTGAAGAAGATCCGCGAGAACTGCGGATGCAGCGCACGCATCTTCTGCTCCATGTCGACGACGTTCTGGTCGGTGACGCCGGCGGCGCGGCTCAACGCGGCGTAGACGTGGTGGTTGAACTGGCCGCCGTAGCCGGCGAAGTCGGGGACGACGACGGCGCCCGCGCGCGCCTTGAACTCGGCAACGTCGACGGTGATGCGACGCGGCTTCGCGCCCGTGACGAAAACCGTGAGCACATTGCGCCCGAGCGTCGTCAGGCTGATCGGAAGCTTGATCGTCGTCCGCCGGAGCGGGGCGAACGTCGCGGAGCGGGTCGCGACCACCTGGCTGCCCAAGGACGCGATGACGGTGGCTTTACGCGGCCTCGCCGCCCGGTCGATGACCTTGATCTCCACGAAGAAAGGGTGGGCGGGCAGGACGGCGCGGTTCGCCTTGATCCCGGCGATCACGAGCCCGGACGGCGCGGCGGCGCCGGCCGTGGCCGGCACCAGGGCGGCCAGAACTGCGGCGACGACGACCCCGTTCCTCATCGGCGGGCCAGGGTAGCGCCGGCGGGTTAAGAAGTTATGGTCGCGGTGTGACCGATCGGCTGGCTCTGTTCGGAGGCCTGGCCCTGCTGGCGATCGCCTTCGTGATCGGGTCGCTCTTCATCGGCCACGGGATCCGGGACAAGAATCGCAACGACGCGATCACCGTCACGGGCTCGGCGAAGCAGCGGATCGTCTCCGACTACGTCGTCTGGGACTTCTTCGTCACGAGCGAGCGGCCCGCCGCGCCGGCGGCGGCGCGCGAGCTCAACGCCTGGACGGCGAAGATCCGCTCGTTCCTGACCGGCGCCGGCGTCACGGACCGCGAGCTGAGCGTCGACCCGATCTCGACGGAGACCGTCTCGCGAAAAGGGAAGGTCGTCTCCTTCCGGCTGACGCGCGGCTTCGAGGTGCGCTCGCCGCGCGTCCGGCCGCTCACCGACGTCGCGGACCAGAGCTCGCAGCTGCTCGCCCAGGGCATCCCGCTGCAGGCGGATCCGCTCCGCTACGTGTACACGAAGCTGCCGACACTGCGGCCGAAGCTGCTCGCGGAGGCTACGAAGGACGCGCAGAACCGGGCGAAGGTGATCGTCGACGCGACCGGTGCCGATCTGGGGAAGCTCCGTCGCGTGAGCGTCGGCGTCTTCCAGATCACGTCCCCGAACTCGACCGAGGTCGAGGACTACGGCGTCTACGACACGTCCACGCTGGAAAAGGACGTGACGGCCGTCGTCAACGTGACGTTCGCGCTGCAGTGACAATGTGAGCGATGGCCGACGTCGCCCGCTTCGTCGCGCGTGCCGAGGGGGCGACCCGGAGCTCGAAGCGCGTCGCCGTCAGGGACAGGCTCGATTACGTCGAGCTCGTGCGAGACATCGCGGCGATGGCCAACTCCGGCGGCGGCGTGGTCGTCCTGGACGGGACTGCCGCGGCGGACGAGGAGTTGATCCACGAGCAGCTCGAGCGGTACACGGAGCCTGAGTTCGAGGGCGTGACGCTGGAGCCGATCACGCGGGCCGGCCGGCCGGCGACCGCGGTCGTGGTCGAGGGCGTGCGCAATGCGCCGCTCGTGTTCACGCGTGCGGGGCGTGCCGGCGACCACGTGCTCTTCGTGCAGGGCGGGCTGTACTTCCGCCACGGCGCGAAGAGCGAGCCGGCCACGGGCGAGGATGTGCGCGACTTCATCCGGCGGCAGCTGGAGGCGACGCGGACGCAGTGGCTGGCGAACATCCGGCAGGTGATGCACGCGCCGGACGGCGCGGAAGTCGCTGTGATCGAGACGGCGGAGCGCGACGAGGAAGGGCGGCCGACGCTGATCCGGCTGACGACCGACCCGCACGCGCCGCTGTACGGGCAGGTGGATCCGGATCAGTCACATCCGTATCGCCAGAAGGAAGTGATCCGCGAGGTGAACGGCCGGCTGGGTGAGGGCGCGGTCAACGCGTTCGACGTGTTGAGCGTGCGGCGCGTGCACGCCATCTCCGAGGAGACGCGGCCGGAGTTCGTCCACGTCCCGAAGTTCGGCTCGCCGCAGTACAGCGACGCCTTCGTGGACTGGCTCGTTGGCGAGCAGCAGCGCGACCGGGAGTTCTTCACTCGCGCGAAGGCCGCGTACCTCGCGACGCGCAAGCGGCGCTAGATCTCCCAGGTGTCGCCGGCGCCGAGCAGCGCCGTGAGATTCCCTTCACGCTTCGCCCGCGCCGCCTCCAGCTGCTCGGCCATGAGCTCGTCGTAGACAGGCCGCTCGGCGTCGCGCAGCACACCCACCGGGGTCGCGCCAACCGTCGAGAACGTCAGCCGGCTCAACGCAAACGCCAGGCTGGGCTCGGCGTGATGCGCGTCGTGCACCATCAGCTCCGACTCGTCGCCGACGTCGACGACCTCCACGGACCCGTCCGCCCGCTGGCGTACGCCCTTCTCGCCGTCCGCGCCGAACCGGATCGGCTTCCCGTGCTCGAGATAGATCCGGTTCGTCTTGTCGTCGCGCACGAAGTCGAACGCGCCGTCGTTGTAGATGTTGCAGTTCTGGAAGATCTCGACGAACGCGCTGCCGCGATGCGCGGCCGCCGCGCGCAGCACATCGGTGAGGTGCGCACGGTCGGTGTCGATCGCCCGCGCGACGAACGTCGCCTCGGCGCCGATCGCAACCGATAGGGGGTTGAACGGCCAGTCCAGCGACCCCATCGGCGTCGACTTCGTCACCTTCCCGAGCTCGCTCGTGGGCGAATACTGGCCCTTGGTCAGCCCGTAGATCTGGTTGTTGAAGAGCAGGATCTTGATGTTCACGTTCCGGCGCAGCGCGTGGATCAGGTGGTTGCCGCCGATCGACAAGGCGTCGCCGTCGCCGGTCACGACCCAAACGGACAAGTCGGGACGGGACGTGGAGAGCCCGGTGGCGATCGCCGGCGCGCGGCCGTGGATCGAATGCATGCCGTACGTCTCCATGTAGTACGGGAACCGTGCGGCGCAGCCGATCCCCGAGACGAAGACGATCTTCTCCTTCGGCACGTCCAGCTCGGGCATGAAGGACTGGAGCGCGGCGAGGATGGCGTAATCCCCGCAGCCCGGGCACCAGCGGACTTCCTGGTCGGTCTTGTAGTCCTTGGCGGTGAGCTTGCCGTTCGTGGCCACCGCCTCCGATGATAGGCAAAGGCGAGGGCTAGTGGCCGATGCCCATGCCGATGACGGTCAGAAGGCAGACGACGACGTAGACCGGCGCGAGCACCCTCGTCCGCAGGCTGAGGAACGCGACGGCAAGGCCGGCAGCGGCGACGCCGTAGACCCACAGCGGAGCGACCGAGCCGTCGTCGGAGTAGCGTCGATGGCTCGGCAGGTAGTAGGGATCGAACGCGTAGTAGTGCGCAACCATCCACGCGGCTGCAGCAACGGGGATCAGCGCGAAGACCCGCGCGCGCGCCCACGGCGCCACGACGATCGTCGCGCCGGTCGCCACGAGGGCCGCGACCGTGGCGATCACCTGTCCGGGCGGATCGGCTCCCGGGTCCGTGGGCAGCTCGATCCACTCGAGCGCGACGAAGAGCTCATACGCGGCCGCCGCGACGAAGAGCGCGACGACGTATAGGCTCGGCTGCATGACAGCCCTGCGCGGCAGCTGCCTCTGCGGCGGCGTCAAGTTCGAGGTCTCCGAAGCACCCGACGTCCTTCGATACTGCCATTGCGAGAGCTGCAAGAAGCTCTCCGGCGCGCCGGCGACCATCAACGGCCGCGTCAAGTCGTCGTCGATCCGCATCCTCGTAGGTGAGGATCTCGTCCAGACCTATCAGCCACCCGAGGGCAGCGCGAAGTCGTTCTGCCTGGCGTGCGGATCCAACTTGTTCGGCGGCGGGTGGCCGGAGTCGGAGACGTGCAGCGTGCGCGCGACGACCTTCGACGAGCCGGTCGACGCGCGTCCCGTCGCGCACATCTTCGTCAGGTCCGTCGCGCCGTGGGAGACGCTCCCCGATGACGGCCTCGATCGCTTCGAGACGACCTCGCCCTAGCGGCCGAGCGCCCGGCGCGCTTCGGCTATTGCCTCCTCGGCCCAGGTGATCGCCTGCGGATTCGACGGATCGCGCTTGCGCACCTCGAGCGCACGCTCGAACGCGTCGAGCGCCGCCTCGTACTCACCGGCGTCGAAGTAGTGCCAGCCGAGGTTGTTCAGCAGCGGCCCGGCCCAGTACGCGGCGTCGGCGTCTCGCGCGGCGAGGTCGAGGCCGCGCTCGGTCCACTCCAGCATCCTCGAGCCATCGGAGATCGCGACCATGTGCGCCGCATCGCCGGCGAGCCAGAGCTCCCCGAGCTCGTGCGCCCGCGCATACGCCGACTCGAAGTGCGGCACCGCCGCGCCGGCCTCACCGCCCGAGCGCAGCTTCCGCCCACGCTCGAGGTCGATGCGGACACGCGCGACGCCGTTGCCCGCCAGCGGCTCGGCTTCCTGCAACAACGCCTCGCAGCCGTCGAGCTCGTCGCGCAACCCCGCCACGCGCGCGAGCTGCGTCAGGACTTCTGCCCGGCCCGTGTCCGTCGGCTCTCGGTCGAGCTGCTCCTGTAACCGCCGCTCGGTGGCGTCGAGGTCGTCGAAATCCCAGAGGGGCCGCAGCCGGTCAGGCACGCGGCCACTCTAGGTTTTAGGCCGTGCGCAGACCGACCAAGTGGGCCGTCCCGCTCGGGCTCGCCGGCATCGCGGGAATCGTGCTGCGGGTCTGGACGTACCGCGCGACATTCGGCACCCCCAACGGCGACGAGGCGGTCGTCGGGCTGATGACGCGGCACATCACCCACGGCGACGTGCCGGTGTTTTACTGGGGCCAGGCATACGGCGGCTCTCAGGAAGCCGTGCTGACGGCTCCGCTCTTCGTGGTCGCAGGCAGCAGCTGGCTGGCGCTACGCGTGATCCCGATTCTCTTGAGCGCGGTGACCGCGCTCCTGGTGTGGCGCGTTGGGCGGCGGACGATCGGAGAGCCGGCCGCCGCCGTCGCTGCCGCGCTCTTCTGGATCTGGCCGCCCTTCGTCGTCTTTCAGCTCACGCATCAGCAAGGCTTCTACGCGAGCAACGTCTTCTATTGCAGCCTCCTGCTCTTGCTCGCGCTACGCGTCGTCGAGCAACCGACGCGCAGCCGAGTCGGCGTCTTCGGGCTCGTGAGCGGCCTGGCGTTCTGGCAGACAGCGCAGATCGTGCCGGTCCTGGCCGGGATCATCGCGTGGACGATCTGGAAGCAGCCGCGCTCCCTCCGGAATCTCTGGGTCGCTGCCGCGCTCGCCGCGCTCGGCGCGCTGCCGTGGATCGTCTGGAACGCCAATCACCACTGGGAGTCGCTTGCGCAGCCGAGCTACGGCGACAAGCTGCACAGCCTGCGCCTGCTGGCCTCCCCGGTCTTGCCGATGATGGCCGGACTGCGTGCACCGTTCTCGGCGGAGCTGCTCTTACCGGCGCCGCTCACATATCTCATCTACCTGAGCCTGATCGCGCTCTTCGTGTACGGCGCGGTGAAGGCCGGTCGTACGAACGCGTCGCTCCTGTACGTCGTGACGCTCGTGTTTCCCGTGATCTACGTGATCTCGCCGAAGACGAGCTGGGCCGTCGGCACGCCTCGATTCATCAGTGTGCTGGCCCCGGTCCTCGTTCTGTTGCTCGCGCAGGTCGCGCGGAGCTACGTTCCCGCGGTCGCGCTGCTCGCCGTTGCCCTAGCGGTCTCCGTCGTGACCCTGCAGCGGATGGACGACTGGTTTCGCTCGGAGCCCGCTCATGTGACACAAGCCCAAGGGCTTGGTCCACGCCACGCTGTCCAATGGGTCCCGCGGGATCTGAGCCCCCTGGTGCGGACGTTGGACAGGCTCGGGCTGCATGACGTGTAC
This sequence comes from Gaiellaceae bacterium, assembly GCA_045806365.1. GTDB lineage: Bacteria > Actinomycetota > Thermoleophilia > Gaiellales > Gaiellaceae > 3-1-20CM-4-69-9. The sequence goes on along the minus strand of JBJMJL010000116.1, from coordinate 7,466 downwards.
ACGGACTACTGGCTCGCGTATCGGCTCGACTTCGACTCGAAGGAGCGGATCACCGCCGTCGAGAGCAACGCCTCGGCGCTGATGTTCGAACGAGGACAGGCGATTCCACTCGACCACGGCGACGTTCGCCGGCCTCAGTACGAGCGCAAGGTGCGCCGGGCGCGTCACGGCTTCGTCTTCTACCGGCAAACCGTCGACTCGGTTCCGTACCTCGGAGCGCTGGAGCGCCACGGGTACCGACGCCACGCGGCCGGAGAGTACGTCGTCTACGCACCGCGCTGACGCCGTGGCAGCCACCGGGGAACATGCGCTTGATATTCCTCGTACTCCGGTCCGAAGCGCCGCCTCAGTCCCGGCTCTTCGACGAACGGGAAGTAGATCGCGTTCACCGCGACGAAGACCGCGAGCTCGACGGCGATCCCCCACGAGCGGAAGAACAGGGCCTCACCCGCGAGGATGGTCGCAACGCCGGTGATCATCGGGTTGCGGACGTGGCGGTAGGGGCCGCTGACAACGAGCTTTTCGGTCGGATCCCACGGCGCGAGCGTGCCGCGACCGGCTCTGACGAACAGCGTCACCGTCCACGCCACGAGTGCGAGCCCGGCGGCGAACAGGAGTGCACCCACGACTGCGGTCAGCGACTCGAGGTTCGCGCCGGCGAACCAAACGATCGCCGCCGGGATCACTATGGCGACCGTGCCCGGCAGCAGCACGATCGCGCGGAGTTGCCTCAGGCGTCCACCATGGCGTCGATCGCCTCGGCGACCTCGCCCGCGCGGAACGGGATCCCGCGCACGAGGTTGAAACCGGTCGCGTCGACGAGGAACTCCGCCCGGATCAGCTTCTGCAGCTGGCCGAGATTGATCTCGGGAACGAGCACCTTGTCGTAGCGCCGCACGACCTCGCCGGTATTGCGCGGGAACGGATTGAGGTAGCGCAGGTGTGCGTGCGCGACCTTCTTCCCGGCGCCGCGCACGCGGCGCACGCCCGCCGCAACAGACCCGTACGTCCCGCCCCAGCTCAGCACGAGCGTCTGCGCGCCGTCGGGATCGTCGACCTCGAGCTCCGGAATGTCCTGCGCGATCCCCGCGACCTTCTGCGCGCGCAGCCGCACCATCAGGTCGTGGTTGTCGGGGTCGTAGCTGACGTTGCCGGTGACGTCCTGCTTCTCGAGTCCACCGATGCGGTGCTCGAGGCCGGGCGTGCCCGGAATCGCCCACGGACGCGCAAGCGTGGCCTCGTCGCGGCGGTACGGCTCGAAGTCGCCACCGTTCGACTCGGCGAAGCCGGGGTCGATCGGCGGGATCGCATCGACGTCGGGAAGCAGCCACGGCTCCGAGCCGTTGGCGAGGTACGCGTCGGAGAGCAGGAATACCGGCGTGCGGTACTTGACGGCGATGCGCGCCGCCTCGATCGCCGCGTCGAAGCAGTCGGAAGGCGTCGCCGCGGCGATCACCGGCACAGGCGATTCCGAGTTCCGCGCGAACATGACCCCGAGCAGGTCCGCCTGCTCCGGTTTCGTCGGCATCCCTGTCGACGGGCCGGCGCGCTGGATGTCGACGATGATCAGCGGGAGCTCCAGCGTGATGCCCAGCCCGATCGTCTCCTGTTTGAGCACGATGCCGGGCCCGCTCGACGTCGACACGCCGAGCGCGCCGCCGAAGCTCGCGCCGAGCGCCGCGCCGACGGCGGCGATCTCGTCCTCCGCCTGGAACGTGCGCACGCCGAAGTTCTTGTGCCGCGCGAGCTCTTCGAGCACCGACGAGGCGGGGGTGATCGGGTAGGCGCCGAGGAAAACCGGCAGGCCTGACTTCACCGACGCGGCGATCAGGCCGTAAGCGAGCGCCTGGTTGCCCGTGATGTTGCGGTAGAGCCCCGGCTTCAGCGCCGCCGGCCGCACCTCGTACTGGACCGCGAACGACTCCGTCGTTTCGCCGAACGCGTAGCCGGTCTGGAACGCCTTGACGTTCGCCTCGCCGATTTCGGGCCGCTTGGCGAACTTGCTGCGCAGGAACTCGATCGTCCGCTCGGTCGGGCGGCCGTACAGCCACGACATCAGTCCGAGCGCGAACATGTTCTTGGAGCGCTCCGCCTCGCGCTTCGTGATCCCGTCGATGTCCTTCAGCGCCTCGATCGTCATCGACGTCAGCGGAATCGCATGCACCTCGTACGACTCGAGCGAGCCGTCCTCTAGCGGATTCCCGTCGTAGCCCGCCTTCTGCAGGTTGCGGTCGGTGAACGCGTCCTTGTCGACGACGAGAATCCCGCTCGGAGGCAGGTCCTTGAGATTGGTCTTCAGCGCGGCCGGGTTCATCGCGACGAGGACGTTCGGCGCGTCGCCCGGCGTCAGGATGTCGTGGTCGGCGAAGTGGAGCTGGAACCCCGACACGCCCGGAAGGGAGCCCGCCGGCGCGCGGATCTCCGCCGGAAAATCAGGAAACGTGGCCAGGTCGTTGCCCAGCATCGCCGTCTCCGAGGTGAAGCGGCCGCCCGTGAGCTGCATCCCGTCCCCGGAATCACCGGCGAACCGGATCACGACCGATTCGAGCTGCTCGACCGGCTTCGAGGCCACGTAGGAGTTGTAGCGAAGGTTCAAGCGTCGTGTCTCCCCGGCTGGATCGGACGGTCAGCTCAGACGGACGCCCGGGCAAAGCCCGCGCGTCCTGATTCCGGCGCCCCGCCTAAGCCTCGGCGAGCAGAGCCTGCAGGTCGAGCGGTGCCGTGTACATGTCCTCCGGCCACTGCTCGCGCGGGCGGTCGCGATAGAGCTCGATCCCGTTCTGATCCGGGTCTTGCAGGTAGATCGCCTCGCTGACGCCGTGGTCGCTCGCGCCGCTGAGGGCGACCCCGGCGTCGATCACCGCCTGCACCGCCTGCGCGAGCGTCTTACGGTCGGGGTAGCGGATCGCGACGTGGTAGAGCCCGGTACTGCCGCGCGGGGGCGGTTGGCCGCCCAGGGACTCCCAGGTGTTCAGGCCGATGTGGTGGTGGTAGCCGCCGGCGGACAGGAACGCGGCCTGGTCGCCGTAGCGATGCTGCACCTCGAAGCCGAGGACGTCACGGTAGAACGCGATCGCGCGGTCGAGGTCGCTCACCTTCAGGTGGACGTGCCCGATGTCCACGCGCGGATCGATCGTCATCGCGCTCGAACGGTAGCGAGGTGAGCGCGAGCCCCGCGAGGCCCCAGAGGCCGTACGCCATCCACGGATCCCCGATGACGTCCGTCTGCACGGCGAGCACGAGCGTGGCCGCGAACGCCCCCGCGATCGCCGGAGCGCGCACGCGGATCAGCCCGTAGAGGATCGCGAGCGACCACGCGATCCAGAGCAGCGCCCCGGCGAAGCCGGTCTCGGCGCCGAGCTCGGTGTAGTTCGACTCGCCCGCCTTGATCGGTGTCTCAGTTCGCGACGCGGTCTGGCCCGCGTTGCCGAGCCCGTAGCCCTGCGGATGGTGGACGACCGTGCGCGCGCCCTCGCGCAGGCTGACCCAGTGGTTGTGCAGCGACGGCTCGTTGAGGCTCGCCGCATTGCCGCTGGCGTCGGGGTTGCGGCGCGCGTTGTTGCGCTGCTGCACGAGATCCTGGTGTGTCCACCTTCCCTCCGGCGCGATGTGCGGAAATGCATGCACCCACCCGATGCTGACTGCGATCGTCGCCACCGCCGCGACGACCGGCCACCAGCGGCGCGCGACGAACGCGAGCATGAGGAGCCCAGCCGCGAGCGCGAGCAGCGACGAGCGCGAGAACGTGTACAGCAGCGCGACCGCGAGCAGGGCGCACAGCACCGCAGCGGCACGGCGCCGCAGCGCCGTCGCGAGCAGCAGCGCGACGACAAACAGGTACGCGCTCGCAAGGGGGCCGAGGAAGGTGGAGACGAGCCGGCGCAGGAAGTGGTCTTCCGAGCCGGTGTTGTAGACGAAGTTCTCCGGCAGGCCGCCCGTGCCGTTGTAGTCGTAGCCGAGCTGCTTGTGGAAATAGTCGACGACCGCCGAGTCGCGCCACCACGAGATCGGCACGAAGAAGTCGTCGATCAGCCCGAGCATCGCGACGCCCGCGGCGACGCCGACGATCGTCCACACGAGCGGGATCACGTCGCTGCGGCGCAGCAGCAGCGAGCGTCCGAGCAGATACGCGCCGACTGGGACGAGGTCGTGCTTCAGCGCGAGGCCGACTGCACCTCGATCCGCCGAACCGTCGAGCCAGCTCTGTGGGAGCAGCGCGTAGATGCACACGACCAGCGCGAAGGCCCCGGCCAGCACGTCGGCCGCGTGGATCCGAAAGGGGAGCCGGCGCTCGCCCAGCGCCTCGTAGCCGACACGCGCGAGCGCAACCGCCAGGAGGATCTCCTTCCAGGCCTGGAGGGCGGTCAGAGCGCCCCCGCGTACCCCGGCGCCGTACAGCGCGGCCATGACCGCGTTGTGCGCGGCCAGGCCGACGACCCACGCATACAGCGCGACGATCGGCCTTCGCCAAACGAGGATCGCGACCGGGACGAGCAGGAGCCCGTACAGCGCGAGCGCGAGCCCCGAAGCCATCAGGCGACAGTAAAGCGGCCGGGCCTGCTAGGGCGGCCCGCCGCTAGTGGGTTACGCGCCCCACGGATACATGAGCCGCCCTCCCTTCCCCCAAAGATCCGCAGTCGAGGGCTTATGTTGCCACCAGGAAGCGCCGTTTGACTATTTGACTTATGTCCGACGCTCTCGGATGATGGCGGCCAGCGTGTCGCAAGCCAGTTCGGCAGAGACGATCGGCGCACGTCTCAAGCGCCTTCGTCTGCAAAGGGGCCTGTCTCAGCGCGACCTTTCGTCGCCTGGCGTTTCGTACGCGTACATCTCGCGCATCGAAGCAGGCGCGCGCACGCCCTCGGTGAAGGCGCTGCGCAAGCTGTCGCAGAAGCTCGGCGTCTCGGTCGAGTACCTCGAGACAGGGCGCGATATCCGCGACGTGGACGATCGCGAGCTCCGGCTTGCGGACGCCGAGCTCGAGCTCCGCCTCGCCGACAACACCGACGAGGCAGAGCGCAAGCTCGGGGCTCTTCTCGACGAGGCGTCCGCCGCCGGCGACGTCGTGTCCGCGACGCGAGCGCGGCTGGCGCTCGGTCTCGTCGCGGCGCACCGGGGGAATCATCTCGACGCGGTCGAGCGGCTCGAGCCGGTGCTCGAGCGCTCTGAAGTCTCGCCGACCTCACGGCCGGACGTCTACGCGACGCTCGGCCAGTCGTACGCCGCACTCAGCGCACCGGAGCGTGCGGTCCGGCTCTTCGAGCGCTGCGTGGGAGAGGTCTCGGACAAGCCCGAGCACGCGGCGACGCACATCTGGTTCGCCACGCTGCTCAGCTACGCGCTGACGGACGCCGGTCAGTACGAGCGCGCGCAGGACGTCGTGCGCGACGCGCTCGCGGGCGCGCACGTGGAGGTCGATCCCTATTCGCGCATGCGCCTGTACTGGTCGAAGGCGCGCCTCGCCGCGATCGAGGGTCGGTCCGCGGAGGCACTCGAGAGCATCCGCGAGGCGATCGCGCTGCTGAAAACGACGGACGATTCCCTCCACCTCGCCCGCGCGTACGTGTTGAGCGCCGGCATCGAGATGAAAGAGCAAGACGTGGACACGGCCCGCACGCATCTCGAGAACGCCGAGCAGCTGCTCGGCCCGACGCCGCAGCCGATCGACCGCGGCATGCTGCTGATCGGCCGCTCGCGCATCGCGGCGCTCGAAGGCGACGCCGAGGCAGCAGTTGAGCAGGCGCGCGCGGCGATCGACACGCTCGGAACCGCGCACGCCGGTGAGCACGGCGCCGCCGTGTGGGCGCTCGCGCGCGGGCTCACCCTCCAGCAGCAGGTCGATGCGGCGGTGGACGCGTACCGGCGCGCTGTCGACCTGCTGAGCGTCCACGGACAGCGCCACGACGCCGGAACGGCCGCGCTGGAGTGGGCGGAGCTCCTGCGCGACAACAGCCGCGAGGACGACGCGGAGCCCATCTTGCGCCGCGCTTACGATCTCGGCGTGAGCGCCGAGACCGCACCAGCCCGCAAGAGTTGATCCTCGAGCGGGTCGTACGTCCCGCCGGCCCGTTCTCGCTCGCTCAGTCCACGAAGCACGCGAGCGACGCGACGCGGCATCTTCGTGACGGCACGCTCACGACGACGTTGCGCGTCGGCGACGGCGTCGAAGTGGGCTCCGCACGTCAGACCGTCGACGGACGTGTCGTGCTGCGCGCGCAGAGCGAGGAAGGGCTCGAGCGGCTGCGCTTCGTCGTCCCGGTCGACGCCGACCACACCGAGTTCCTCCGCCGGTTCGCGCGGGATCCTCTGATCGGGGAAGCGACACTGCGCTTCCAGGGGATGCGGCAGCTGCGCCTGCCCACCGTGGCGCAGACGCTGCTCCGTGCCTTCTGCGGACAGCTCATCGACTCGCGACGGGCGCGTGAGCTCGAGGTGCACATCGTCCGCGCCGTCTCGCCGCGCGTCGACGGGACGACATTGTGCGCGCCGCCGACGTGCGCATCATTCGCGAAGCTCGCGCCAGCGCGCCTGCGTCAGCTCGGCTTGCACGCGCGGCGCGGCGCCGCGCTCGTCCGCATCTGCCGTTCCGTGGAGCTCGAGCGCCTGCACGGCCTCCCGACGGCAAAGGCGGCCGACTTCATCGAGCGCGAGCGCGGGCTCGGGCCGTGGTCTGCAGGCGTCGTCTGCCTGGAGGGGCTCGGCCGCTACGAGCGCGGCCTCGTCGGCGACCTGACGTTGATCAAGTTGCTCTCGCGCATCCGCGGCCGGCGCGTCGAGGGATACGAGACCGCGGAGCTGCTCGCGCCCTACGGCGACTGGGCCGGGCTCGCGAGCCTCTACCTTGCGACAGCGTTCAAGCACGGGTTGATCCCGTGATCGAGCTCGTCCTCGGCGACATCACCGAGCAGGACGTCGACGCGATCGTGAACGCGGCGAACCCGAGCCTGCTCGGAGGGGGCGGCGTCGACGGGGCGATCCATCGGGCCGGCGGGCCCTCGATCCTGGAGGAGTGCCGCGCCCTCGGCGGCTGCGAGCCCGGCGACGCGAAGGCGACACGCGGCGGGAACCTGCGCGCGCGTCATGTGATCCACGCAGTCGGGCCGATCTGGCGCGGCGGCGGCGAAGGCGAGCCGGAGCTCCTCGCCTCGTGTCATCGCCGGGCGATCGAGCTGGCCGACGAGCTCGGGTGCACGTCGGTCGCCTTCCCCGCGATCTCGACGGGCGCCTACGGCTATCCCGTCGAGCTCGCCGCGCCCGTCGCGATCGAGGCGACGCAGGAGGCGCTCGCCGCGCATCCCGCCGTCGAGCTCGCCCGCTTCGTCTTCCGCGACGACGCCAGCCTCACGCCGTATCGGGCCGCCAAGTCGGCGCCTTAGACGCGGCGTGACCAGTTCGAATGTGTCGACCGGTCATTTCAGACGGGCGGCGGGCACAGGCCGCCGCCCTGAAGTCGGCGCCGCCAAGTC
>JBJMJL010000115.1:0-9512 GCA_045806365.1 Gaiellaceae bacterium | reverse complement strand
GCCTCCTCGCCCAGGTCGGCGAGGCGCTCCACGATGTTCTTCTGCTGTTTGGTCTGAGCCACGGGCGTATGGTGCCACACGTGAAAGTCGCCGCTCTCGGTCACGGTGATGACCCGCAACCTTTACCTCGGGGCGAACCTCGATGCGATCGTCCAGGCGAAGTCCACACCGGAAGCGTTCATCGGCGTCGAGCGAGGATGGGAGCAGGTGCAGGCGAACGACTTCCCGACGCGCGCACGCGCGATCGCGCGCGAGATCGCGGCGGTGAAGCCCGACTTCGTCGGCTTCCAGGAGCTCTCGCTCTACCGGACGCAGACGCCGCCCGACCTCAGCGCCACTCCGGCAACGGCGGTCGCGGTCGACTACGCGCGCGAACTGCGTCGCGCGCTCGCCGCGCGGAGGCTCGAGTACCGCTTCGTCCGCATCGCGCCGTGGACCGACGCCGAGCTGCCTGCGGGCTATCCCGCCAAGATGGACGTCCGCCTGACCGTGCGCGACGCGCTGCTCGTGCGGGTCGACCGGGCGCTGAAGATCCGCCGCGTGCGTAGCGTGCAGTACGCGACGACGACTCCGCTGTTCGCCGGCTTCGTCGTCGCGAAGCGCGGCTACGTGTACGCCGACGTGACGAAGAACGGCCGCGCGTTCCGCGTGATCACTACGCACCTCGAGTCGTTCGACAACGCGTCGCAGGTCGCGCAGGGCGCGGAGCTCGCCGCCGCGGCAAGGAGAACGCGCCTGCCGACGATCCTGCTGGGCGACCTCAACTCGCGCGCCGACGGAAGCGGCACGCCGACGTACGCGAACCTGCTCTCGGCAGGCTTCCGCGACGCGTGGGCGCAAGCGCACCCGGGCGACGCAGGCCTGAGCTGCTGCCACGGCGACGACCTGCGCGAGCTCGGCGGCCCGTTCTACAGCCGCATCGACTACGTGTTGATGCGAAACGGCTTTCGCGCCGTCGCCGCCGGGATCGTGGGTCAGCAGCCGGCGGACCGGCTCGACGGCCTGTGGCCGTCGGACCACGCCGGCGTCTGGGCACGCCTGAGGCTGCGCTAGCGCCGAATCAGGACTGGCGTCCCACTGAGGGCCCGCGCGAAGACCTTCCTCAGCGTCGTGTTCGGGAGCCGGACACAGCCGTTCGAAACAGCCTGCCCGATCGACCACGGCGCATTCGTGCCGTGGATCGCGATCGGCCCACCCTGCGTCCAGCCGGTGAGGACGTTCGAGAACGCGGAGATGCCCACTGCGCCCGGACCGTACGGGCCGCTCGGATCCGTCGGGATCAGGCGCTGGTTCACGTAGAAGCTGCCGGTCGGCGTCGGCGTGGCGGGCGAGCCGATTGCCGCGGTCGCACTGAGAATGCGCTCGCCGTTCTTGTAGAGCGTCACGCGTTTGGCGGAGAGGTCGACGAGGATCCGGGTCCGTACCGGCTCGAGGCCGACCTGCTTGGCGGGCACCCATCCGACGACGCCGTTCGGGCGCCTCGGAATCTGCACGAGGTACGCCACGCGCCGGCAGCGGCGGTCGACGCGATAGCCGCGCGCCGAGAAGATCGTCGGGACGCGGTTGACGTTCAGCCGGCCGAACGACGCGAACGGTCGGCCGCCCGGCCGGTGCGAGACCGCCGCGCGGGAGCGGACGACTGCGGCGTACGCAAGCCTCGAGGAGCCGATCCGGTGGAACGTTCCGGCCGTGCAGGTTCCGGCCGGGTCGGCCTTCGGCGCTTGCGCCTCTTCGGACCGGCCGCAGCCGCCGGCGAAGACGGCGACGAGCAAAAGGGTGGTGAAGATTCTGTGTCGATCTGCCGACAACAACTGAAACGACCGAGCGTCTAATTACCCTGAGGAAGACGAATGACCCTGAAGCGTAGGCACAAGCACAGCGCCGTCACCGTGCACGCGATCCGCCAGCGCGCAGGAGTTCCCTATCACGTCGAGCGGCAGGTCTGTTCCGGCTGCAATCGGCTGCTCGACGAGAAGACACTCAAGCGCGCCGCCGCATAGGTTTCACGGCGATCCCGACCCACGGGTCCGGGTGAACGGCCGTCCGGCCGCCTGTAAGGCATCCCTGACTTCCTAAGCCAGCCTCTTCCGGGCATCGCAAGCGACGCCCTAGGCGCGGCCGGAGCGTGGGTTCGTCGCGATCCCCTCCCAAGTGGTCGGGATGAACGGCCGTCCGGCGAAGCCGTCCGACCTCCAATAGGGCATCGCAAGCGACGCCCTAGGCCGGCAGCAGCGCAGAGAGCGTCTCGCCGGCTCCCGCGTCGAGCTTCAGGTCGGCGACGGCGTCGTACGGCGTCGGGCCGCGGTTGACGATCGCCAGCGCTCCGCCGGTCGAGCGTGCCTCGTCCGGAAGCGACGCGATCGGATAGACCTCCAACGAGGAGCCCACCACGAGCAGCAGGCCCGCCCGCCGCGCGAGCTCGACCGCCCGCTCCATCGCCGCAAGAGGCAGCAACTCGCCGAACATGACGACGTCCGGCTTCATCAGCGACCCGCAGCGCGGGCATCTCGGCGCCGCGGCCTCGAGCGGCACCTGCTCGCCGTCGCGGAGACAGCTCGCCGTCCGGATCGAGCCGTGCACCTCGATCACGTCCCGCGACCCGGCCCGCTGGTGCAGCCCATCGATGTTCTGCGTCACGATCGCCTGGACGAGGCCGCGGCGCTCGAGCTCCGCCAGCGCGAGATGGCCGGCATTCGGCTCGGCTTTCGCGAGCACGCCGAGGCGCAACGCGTAGAACTCCCACACTTTCTCCGGGTCGCGGCGGAACGCGTCGATGGTCGCGTACTCCATCGGGTCGTACTCCGCCCAGATCCCGGTCGGCGAGCGGAAGTCCGGGATCCCGCTCTCCGTCGAGATACCTGCGCCGGTCAGCACCACGCACGGCTGCCGCTCGCGCAGCAGTCTGGCGAGCTCGTCCATCGCCGTAGAGTGCCGCGCGATGGGCGAGTTCCGCTTCAGCACCGACGTGCGCGTGCGCTTCGCCGAGACCGACGCGCAGGGCGTCGCCCACAACTCGAACTACCTCGTCTGGTTCGAAGTCGCGCGTGTCGCGTACATGGAACAGCACACGGGCGGCTATCCCGCGCTGCAGGCGAGTGGGCTCGAGTCGTTCGTGCTCGAGACGCACGTCCGCTATCGCAAGCCGGCCCACTTCGACGACCGCCTGCTCATCCACGCCCGGGTCGGCGAGCTGCGCGGTGCGCGCTTTCGCTTCGACTACGAGGTGACCCGCGACGACGACCTGCTCGCCGACGGCTGGACGTCGCATGCAGTCGTCGACGCGAAGACGCTGCGGCCGACGCGGATCCCGGCCGCACTCGCCGCAGCGATCGCTACGGCTGAGTCGTAGTCCGCGTCGGCGGCTTCTTCGGCGCGGTCGTGGTCGTCGTCGTCGTCGTGGTGGTGGCGGTGGTCGTCGTCGTCTCGATGACCGGCCGCGGCTTCGTCCCCACTCGAAGCACCGTCGGCTCGCCGCGATACGAGGAGTAGAAGACCGTGTCGTGCAGCACCTTGCCACTCGCGTCGTAGACGGTGCGGTGCACGCTCGTCGTGCGTGGAGGCTCGCCGCTCTCTTCGACGACCTGCTGGCCCACGAGCATGTCTGGATCCGCGACCTTCTTCGTCGGGACGGGCCCGACGACCTTGAGTGGCGCGGTCTCGCTGACGACACGCCGGTGCACCGGAGTTCCGTACAGCGCAACGGTCAGCGACGACGCGCCGACCCAGGTTCGCAGGAGCAGCCAATGGCCCGTGTCGTTCACGAACTTCAGGTCGACGTCGGGATAGTTGACCGTCGCGTCGCGACCCTGGGGGTAATGACTGATGTACAGCGCGTGATTCGTGCGCTGCAGGAACGGGAGGCCGGCCTCGTATGCGGCGTTGAAGACCGTCGTCGACACCTGACAGACGCCGCCGCCGAGGCCCGTCTTCAGCTCGCCGTTGATGATCACGGGCGCCTCCTTGAAGCCCTTGTCCGCCGTCCGCGCACCGGTTGCCGCGTTGAAGGAGAAGACCGCGCCGGGCGCGATCACGTGCCCGTCGACCAGGTGCGAGACGAGCTGGACGTTGTGGATGCGGTTCGGGTCGCCGCCGTAAAAGGTCTGGTAGCTCGCGACGAGGCCGCGGATGTCCATCGCGCGCGCCTCAGCCGTGGAGCGATCGGCCTCCGAGCGCTCGACGACGAGCTTCGCGGAGCGCAGCGCCGGATCGGTGACGAGCGCGGCGCGCAGAACGGCGTCGGCGCTGTGCGGGACGTCGAGCAGGTAGCCGGGTTGATCGGCGACGACCGTGATGCGGCCGTTCGAGTGGATTGCCCACGTCGCATCCTGCGCCGGCCTGTCGACGCGCCGCGCCAGCGCGGTGAACCAAGCGCTCGCCGACTTGCCGCCGACACGTAGGTCGCGACGGCCGTCGGCAGGCAACAGGAGCAGCCTTGCGAGCTTCCGCGGCCGCAGGTTCCAGCGCGTGCCGCCGAGCGTCAGGTGCACCGGCGCCGAGATCGCGGTGCGCGCCTGTGCCGCGGCGACCGTCAGGTCGTCGGCGTTGACGTTTGCCAGGTCCACCTCGACGGGCAACCCGACGGGCTCGCGCTTCAGGCTCGCGAGCGCGCGCACGATCGTCGCGGCTGCGGCGTGGCGATCCAGAACGTGGCCGGCCCGACCCGGGATGATCGCCGGCCGCGAAGACCGCAAGACGATCGACGCGTCGCGGTGGGGTGAGTTCACGACGTGCTCGATCCGATCGAGCCAGTAGCGCAGCGCCACGTCGTAGACCTGTGTCGGCGGCGCCACGTCCGCACCGAAGAAGCGCATGTCGAGTCGCTTGAAGCCGCGCAGTGGACCAAACCCCTCCCCCTGGCGCCGGACGGCGTCGACAGCTGCGCTCCAGTCGACCCGTACGCCGAGGCGGCGCGGCTCGAGCTTCCAGACGTGCGAGCCGACCCGGAAGCTGACGGGAACGGACGCGAGCGCCTCGGCGTGGGCAGCGAGGATGCGCTGAGCCTGGCGCGGCGTCTTCCCGCCGACGTCGATGCCCGCGATGCGCACGCCGTCCGCGAGCCGGCTGCCCGAGCCGGCGAACGCGAGGCCGAGGACGATCGCGGCGAGCGCGCCGAGGGTGGCGAGAATGGCCGTCCGCTGCCAGACCACGCGGCGCTGTGCGCGCGTGCGCCGCCGGCGTGGACGCCGGACCAACAGCGATCTAGGCCGGGCGGGCAAGGCGACGAAGTGTAGCCATCGACCCTGCTACTAAAAGGTAAAAAGCTCGATCCCGCCGCTGACGTTCAGCCCGACGCCGGTGATGTACCGCGCGAGGTCCGAGCAGAGGAAGACGATCGCGTTCGCGATGTCCTGCGGCTCTCCCGGACGACGCATGGCGGTGCGCTTGATCATCCGCTCGTTCATCTCGGGATTGCCGAAATCGAATGCCTCCGTTCCGATGATTCCGGGGACGATCGCGTTGCACGTGATTCCGTGCCGGGCCCCCTCGAGCGCGAGCGTGCGGGTCAGGCCGAGCAGCCCGGCCTTCGTCGTCGAGTAGCTCGCCTGGCCGAAGCCGCCGAGCGTGCCGGCGACCGAGGCCATGTTCACGATCCGGCCCCAGCCGCGGGCCTTCATGTGCGGCCAGACCGTCTGGGCGCAGTTGAAAGCGCCGGTGAGGTTCACACGCAGGTCCCGCTCCCAGAGCTCGGGCCGCTGCTCCCCGAGCTGGCCGACGTGGTCGAGCGTCCCGGCGTTGTTGACGAGGATGTCGACCGACCCGAACTCCTCGACGGCGCGCCGAACCGCCTCGTCCACCTGCGCACGCTCGGTGACGTCGCACTTGATCGCCGCGGCGCGCCGGCCCATGTCGCAGATCTCCTGCGCCGTTTGCTCGGCGTAGACGAGCCCCTGTGAGCGGGCCGCCTGCGCGAGCGCCCCGTAGCGGGCGGCGTCCTCGCCGCTGTCGGACTCGATCTGGATGTCGGCGATGACGACGTCGGCGCCGGCACGGCCGAGCGTCAGCGCGTCGGCCCGGCCGAGCCCGCGCGAACCTCCGGTGACGAGAGCGACTCGACCCGACAGGTCGATCTCAACGCTCAACGCGTCGACACGCCTCGATTCATTCCCGCGGCGTCAAGCCGCCGCTTGCGGCGGCGACATCAAAATGTCTCGACACGCCTGGATTCATTCCCGCGGCATCAAGCCGCCGCTTGCGGCGGCGACCCCAGGATGACGAGCTCCGCTCGGCATCCGTCTGAACTGACCGGTCGACACGCCTGGATTCATTCCCGCGGCATGAGCAACTCACGCGCGATGACGAGCCGCTGAATCTGGGAGGTGCCCTCGTAGATCTGGTACAGCTTGGCGTCGCGCATCAGCTTCTCGACCGGGTACTCCTTCATGTACCCGTAACCGCCGAAGATCTGGACGGCGTCCGTCGTCACCTCCATGCACATGTCGGCCGCGAAGCGCTTCGCATGCGAGGACTGCAACGTCGCGCGCAGGCCCTGGTCGATCATCCACGCCGCCTGCCAGCACAGCAGGCGCGCGGCCTCGATCTTCGTGGCCATGTCCGCGATGAGGAAGTTGATTCCCTGGTTCATCGCGATCGGCATGCCGAACTGCACACGCTCCTTCGAGTACTGGGCCGCGTACTCGAACGCCGCCCGGGCGACGCCGACGGCGCCGACGGCGGTTCCGGGGCGCGTGAAGTCGAGCGTCTTCATCGCGATCTTGAAGCCCTCGCCTTCCTCCCCGAGCCGGTTCTCCACCGGAACGCGCACGTCGGTGAACGACAGCGCCGACGTGTCGGTCGACCGCTGACCCATCTTGTCGAGGTGCTTGTCGACGACGACCCCGTCGAGCGACGCCGGCACGATGAAGGCGCTCAGGCCGCGGTGGCCTTGCGACCTCTCCGTGGACGCGAAGACCGTGAACCACGACGCGTACCCGGCGTTCGTGATGAACATCTTCGAGCCGTTCAGGACGTACGCATCGCCGTCGCGCACGGCGGTCGTCTGGATGCCGGACACGTCGGATCCCGCGTTCGGCTCGGACAAGGCGAAGGACGTCAGCAGCGGCGCGTCCATGAGCGGCGGGAGCCACGTCTGCTTCTGCTCCTCGGTCCCGGCGATGACGACCGGGCCGTGGCCCAGAGCGTTGGCGACGATGGCCGTGCCGATCCCGGCGCAGCCCCAGCAGACCTCCTCGCCGATCAGCATCCCCTCGAACGTCCCGAGCTCGGGCCCGCCGTACGCCTCGGGGACGTGGACGTTCATCAATCCGAGTTCGTGCGCCTTCGCGATCACGTCGGCCGGGTGCGTGGAGTGCTCGTCGTACTCGCGCTCCTTCGGCCGGATCTCACGCTCGGCGAAGTCGTGCGCGAGCTCCCGCAGCGCCCGCTGCTCGTCCGTCAGGCCGAAGGAGACGCCGGCCGCAGTGCGTTCCTCGAGGGTGGCCATTCCTCGACTCAGAGTAGCTTGATTGACTGGTCAGTCAAACGCAGAACGGAAGCGTAAGACACGCGCCACGTGGCCGTCGAGGAGACCACGCCGGGCCAGTGGAACGAGCGCGCGGATGGCGCGGGCGGCGTCGGTCGGGCTCGTGAACAGGAGGAGGTCGGCGCCCGCCCGCGCCGCCCCCACCGCCCACGGCGCCGCCCGCCCGTGCACGACGCTGAGCGAGTCCGTGATCGCGACACCCTGGAAGCCGAGGCTGCGCAGCAGGCGGTACGTCGCGGGCTCCAGCACGGCGCGCCGGCCGCCGAGCGCGGCGTAGACGCCGTGCCCGACCATCACGCACGGTACGTCGGCCTCCACGGCGGCGCGGTACGGCGCCAGGTCGACGTCGCGTAGGCGTCCGCGCACGTACGGCCGGTCGTCGGTGGACACCGGCAGCGTGCCGAGCCCGGGGAAATGCTTCACGCAGGCGGCGACCCGGCCGGCGGCGAGACCGCGCGCGAACGCGACACCGAAGAACGGCGAGGTGTACTGGCGCGCACCGAGCGGACCGTCCGGAAGATCGACGACGGGCGCGAGGTCGACGCCGACCCCGCGCCGCCGTAGCGCGGACGCCGTCGCGCGTCCGAGCTCGTAGGCCTCGGCCTTGCTGCGAGTCCCCCGCGCGGACTTCGCCGGCGCCAACGAGGGAAACGCACGCACGCCGCCGCCTTCCTGGTCGGCGAACGCGAGTGCGCCGGCCGGGCGCGGCGCATCCCGGTTCCACCGCTGCGCGAGTACGCCGCCCACGCCCGCCGGCGCGGGCAGTCCCGACACGACGACGAGCGCCGCTTTCTGCTGCGGTGTCAACGCCATCAGTGCAGCGCTCGCGATCACGGCTGCAACGCCCAAGGCGCCCGTAGACTAGGCCGACATGGACCTCGAGCTCACCGACGAGCAACGACTGCTGCAGGACACCGTTCGGCGCTTCGTCGACGAGCGCATCCTGCCGAACGCGATCGAGAACGACATCGAGCACCGGCTCGACATGGAGGCGATCGCCGGGATGGCCGAGCTGGGGATTCTCGGCGTCGTCATCCCCGAGGAACACGGCGGCGCGGGGCTGGACTTCATTTGCGAAGCGCTCGCCTGCGAGGAGATCGAGCGCGGCGAGGCCGCGTTCCGCACGCTGATCTCCGTGCACGTCGGGCTGAACTCGCTCGCGCTGCTGAAGTACGGAGCGGCCGAGCAGCACGAGCGCTGGCTCGCGCCACAGGCACGCGGCGAGAAGCTCGCGTGCTTCGGGCTCACGGAGCCGGCGGCCGGGTCCGACGTCGCCGCGATGAAGACGACGGCGCGCCGCGACGGCGACGTGTACATCCTCAACGGTTCGAAGAACTGGATCTCGTACGCGAACGTCGCCGACCATGCGCTCGTGTTTGCGAAGACGGATCCGTCGGCCAAGCACAAGGGCATTTCGGCGTTCATGCTCGAGCGCGGCATGCCGGGCTTCACGACGGCGGACACGGAGAACAAGCTCGGCATCTGGGCGGGATCGACCGGCGAGCTGTTCTTCGAGAACGTCGAACTGCCGGCGGAGAACCTGGTCGGCGAGGAGGGCCAGGGCTTCGAGATCGCGATGTACGGGCTCGACCAGGGCCGGTTCACCGTGGCGGCCGGCGCGTGCGGGGTCATCCGCGCGTGCCTGGAGAAGTCTGTCGAGTACGCGCGCGAGCGCGAGACGTTCGGTCAGCCGATCGCGAAGTACCAGTTCGTCCAGGACATGATCGCCGAGATGGTGCTCGGCTACGAGACGTCGAAGCTGCTCGTCATGCAGGCGGCGTGGATGAAGGACCAGGGCCTGCGCAACACGCGCGAGACGTCACTCGCGAAGTGGCACGCGACGGAGAGCGCCTTCCGCGCAGCGCATCTCGCCATCCAGGTCCACGGCGCGTACGGCTACTCGGCGGAGTACGGAATCGAGCGCTACTTCCGCAACGCCCGCGCGCCGATCATCTATGAGGGCACGACGCAGATTCACAAGCTGATGCAGGCGGAGCACGCACTGGGCTACCGCCGCCTGAACGGCCGCGAC
>JBJMJL010000114.1:0-6069 GCA_045806365.1 Gaiellaceae bacterium | reverse complement strand
TCACGCGCTCGCCGAGCGCGGCGACGTCCTCGCGGGCGGCCGCGCGGCCCCAGGCGTATGCGCGTGTCCGGCCGTCCGCGAACACGCGCCGCGCCACGACGACGCCGTCTTCCTCCTCGGGGCGCAGCTCCGCGAGCGCGCCCAGCGCCTCGTCGTCGAGCAGGTCCTGCGCAACGCCCAGCTCCGCCTCGACGTACGCCTCGTCGGCGTCCGGCCCGATGTAATTGGCATCGCCTTTCGCGCCGAGCAGCAGCCCGATCGCCTGGGCGAGAATCGTCTTGCCGGCCCCTGTCTCGCCGGTGATCGCGTTGAGGCCGGGCGCGAAAGAGAGCTCGGCGTCATGGATGAGCACGAGGTTCTGGATACGGAGGCGGCGCAGCATCTGCCGCCGCGCATGGTAAGCGGCGCGGCGGCGCGCCACCATCGTCAGAAACAGGCGTTACGGCTCCGGCGCGAGCAAAACCTGCCACGGCTCGATCGTCTCCAGCCGCAGCAACCGCATCGACACCCATGGATCCTCGCTGAGGCGAGCTTCGATTTGCCTCTCATTCACGGCATCCACGATCAGCAGCGTACGGGTGCCGTCTCCGAGCGGCCCGCCGAGGACGACGAAGCCGTCGTCGACCAGCGCGTCCATGAACCGCGCATGCGCATCCCATGCGTCCTGCTCGCGCAGCCCGAGAGCGTGGTCCCAGGCGTCGCCGCGGACACGCGTGACGACGAAGTACCTGCGCGAGGCGCTCGGCGAACTGTCAGCGACCATTAGCTGTACACGCGTCTATCAGCGGGAACCCCACCTCCCTCCCCGTGCGTTCGAGCGTAGCCCTCAACCGGTGACGCGGGTGTCACGCAACCGTGCCGGCTGTGTTACGACGCGAAGGTCTCGCGATAGCGGCGGAAGAACGTCGCCTCGGGAAGCGTCGCGAGCAGACTGACCTGCTCGCCCAGGCGAATCGTGATCGGGGCGTTGGTGTCGACCTCCGCGAGCGCGTGGCCGTCGACCAGCACCGACGCAGCCACGTCTGGCGTGCGGTTTCGGATCTCGAGATCGAGCCCGCGGGGAACCACCAGCGGCCGCGCGTGCAGGGAATGCGGCGCGATGAACGTGACCGCCATCGCATCCAGACCACGCACCAGAACGGGCCCGCCGTTGGAGAGGTTGTACGCGGTCGAGCCGGACGGAGTCGCGCAGATCAGCCCGTCGCACGGCTGCACGCCGAGGTCCTCGCCGCCGATCGCCCACCCGAGCTCCACCATGCGCCCCTTGATCGCGCTGAGCACGACGACGTCATTGACGGCCGCGCCGCGCGTTCCGTCCGCCTCCACGTCGAGCGTCGTCAGGTGGACGACGCGATAGTCCCCGGAGAACACGCGCGCCAGACCGGACTCGAGCTCGCTGGGCTGGATCGACGCCAGAAAGCCGACGCGTCCGAAATTGACACCGATGACCGGGATGTCCGTCCCGAGGAAGCGTTGCAACGCGCGCAGCATCGTGCCGTCCCCGCCGAGGACGACGGCGATGTCGGCCGACGTGACGTCTTGCTCGAGCTCCCCGACGCCGTGCTTCTCGACCTCCTCGTCCGGCAACAGCAGCTCGACGGCCGCTTCGCGCGCGATCTTCTCGAGGCGATCGAGCGCCGGACCGATCGTCGGCGGCTTGCCGTGCGTGATCACGGCGGCGCGGCGGATCGCGCTAGCCGACCGCTGCGGCGATCCTGGCGTCGATGTCGTCGGGGAGGTGCGGGCGCTCACGGTGGACGAGATGGAGAAACACTTCTCGATTGCCCTTCGGGCCGGGTAACCCGGAGTCTACGGCTCCGATCGTCTGGCCACCCCAGCCCAGAGCCGCCTCGGCGATCTCGTGCACGACGCGGCGGCGTATGCCCACCTCGCGCACGACGCCGCCTTTTCCGACTTCGCCGCGCCCGGCCTCGAACTGCGGCTTGACGAGCACGACGGCTTCCCACCCCGGGGTCGCGAGCGCGAGCGCCGGCGGCAGCACCAGCCTCAGGCTGATGAAGGAGACGTCCGCGACGACGAGCGCGGGCGGGAACGGCAGCTCGTGCAGCTCGCGCGCGTTCGTTCGCTCGAGCACGGTGACGCGCTCGTCTCGGCGGAGCCGGTCGTGCAGCTGCCCGTAGCCGACGTCGACCGCGATCACGCGAGCGGCCCCGCGTTGCAGCAACACGTCGGTGAATCCCCCGGTCGACGCACCGATGTCGAGACAGTTGCGTCCCTTCGGATCGACCCGGAGCACATCGAGTGCGTGCGCGAGCTTCTCGCCGCCGCGGGAGACGTACGGCGGCGGCTGCTCGACGTCGAGCGGCGTGGCTTCGTCGAGCTGTAGTCCGGGCTTGTCGTAGCCGCGCACGCGACCGGCGAGCACGAGCGCTTGCGCCTGCGTGCGGCTCTCCGCCAGCCCGCGCTCGACGAGGAGGACGTCGAGCCGTTTCTTCACGCGGCGGCCGGACGTTCCAGTGCGTCGAGCAGCCGGGCGGCGACCGGCTCGAACGCCTCGTGCTCCAACGCCGCACCACGCGGCGAGGCGAGCGCCGGCTCGAGCGGGATGCGACCGAGTCGTCGCACGTCCTGCGACCAGATCGAACGCGCATCGGCGACCGTCTCGAACAGGTCGATCGGCTCCCCACAGTGCGGGCATGCGAGCCCGCTCATGTTCTCGACACCGCCGAGGATCCTCACGCCGGACGTGCGCAGGAAGTCGATGAACTTCTGCGCATCGAGATGCGTGACGTCATGCGGCCCGACCACGACGATCGCCCCGTCCAGCGAGACCACGTCGAGCAGGTGCTGTTGCAGATCGGCCGTCCCGGGCGGCAGATCGACCAGGAGAAGATCGAGCGCTCCCCACGCGACCTGCTCTACCAGTTGCTTCAGCGCCGCCGATAGCAGCATGCCCGGCATCGTCAGCGCTTGTCGCTCGCCGAGCAGAAACCCGACTGACATCACCTTCACGCCGTGTCGCTCGAGTGGCTCGTGGCTGATGCCGCCGCGGCGCCAGAGATCCCATTGCTGCGCCCGCTCTTGCCGTGTCAGGTTCAGCATCAGCGGAATGTCGGGGCCGTAGAGATCCGCGTCGAGCAATCCGACGGCGAGACCGCGCCGCGAGAGCGCAAGGGCCAGGTGGAGCGACACGGTCGACTTGCCGACGCCGCCCTTGCCGCTCCCGACGGCGACGACGAAGCGCGCCGGCCGAGCGCTCACGACGTGCGCGTTGCGAGACCGGCGACGATGTCTTCGAGCACCGACGTCTCGGCCGGAACATGCACCAGACGCTTGCGCGCCGCTGCCGCGGCGTCGTCCGCGAGCCGGCGCGCACCGTCCTCTCCGTGCGTGACGACGTAGCCGTCGCCGTCGAGGATGTCGTCGACGATCTGGAAGAGGAGCCCGAGCTCGTCGCCGAACGCGCGCCACGGCCCCTGCTCGCGTTCCGGGATCTCGGCGACCCAGACCGCGGCGGCGACCGCAGCGGCGAAGAGGCAGCCGGTCTTGAGCCTGTGCAGCGTCGCCTCGTCAGGCGCGGTGCCGGTGATGTCGAGGTACTGCCCCCCGATCATGCCCAGCGTTGCCTGTGCCAGCTCGCGTCCGACGTGCGGCGTCGGATACGTGAGGGCCAGGCGGAACGCCTCGGCGAGCAGCGCGTCGCCGGCGAGGACGGCGACCGCTTCGCCGAACTGCGACCACACAGACGCGCGACCGCGGCGCTCGGAGTCGTTGTCGAGCGCCGGCAGGTCGTCGTGGACCAGCGAGAACGCATGGACGAGCTCCAGCGCCGCAGCGGCCGGCAGAGCACGCTCGGCGTCGGCGCCCGCGGCCTCGGCGGTCGCCAGGCAGATGACGCCGCGCACCCGCTTGCCGCCGCTGAGGGCGTACCGCACGGATTCCGTCTGACCGTGGAGCTCCGGGGTCAGCGCGAGCTCGCCGACGTACTCGTCCACGAGGCTGCGGAGCTCGTCAGGGCTGCGCATCGGTCTCCGCCTCGGCCTCGCGCTTCGCGCGCTGTAGCTCCTCCTCGATCGCCTTGCTCAGCTCGGCGAGCTCGGTCAGGACGTCGAGGGCACGCTCCGCGTCGTCGGCCCGTGACAGCTGCTCCAGCTCGGCGCGGGCGCGCTCGAGCCGCGCCAGCAGCTCCTCGGCGCGCGCGAGAGACTCTTCGCTCATGTCACCCGCTCTCTGACGATGCGTCCAAGGATGCCGTTCACGAGCCTCGCCGCGTCGTCGGTGGCGTAGCGCCTCGCCAGCGTCACCGCCTCGTCGATCGCCACTTCGTCCGGAACCTCGTCGCCGTCGAGCTCGTGCAAGGCGATGCGCAGAATGTTGCGCTCGATCGCGCCGAGGCGGTCGGCCGTCCAGTCGGCAGACGCTGCTGTGATGCGCCCGTCGAGCTCGGGCGCCTTCGCCGCGACCGCTTCCGCCGTTTCGCGGGCGAAGTCGTCGACGTCTCCTTCGTGGAGCGAGGCGAGCGGCTGCCCGGTCACGTCCCACTGGTACAGGAGGAAGAGCGCCGTCCGGCGCGCCGAGCGGCGTCCGCTCATGCCGACCCCACGGCCGCGAGCTCCGTCTCTTCGAGGAACGCGGTCGAGTACCGCCCGGATCGAAACTCTTCGCTCGCGAGGATCTCGAGCGCGACGGCGCGCGTTGTCGCGATGCCTCGCACTTCCAGCTCGGACAGCGCGCGCAGGGAGCGCTGAATCGCGAGCGGTCGCGTCTCGTCCCAGACGATCAGCTTCGCGATCAGCGAGTCGTAGTACGGCGGAACGACGGCGCCTTCTTCGATGTGCGTGTCGAGCCGAACGCCCGGCCCGAGCGGTGGCTTGAACCGCTCGACGACTCCGGGCGCCGGCCGGAAGCCGTGCGCGGGATCCTCGGCGTTCAACCGCACCTCGATGGCGTGGCCGTGCCGTGGCGCGCGCCCGGTCAGCGGCAGCGCTTCACCTGCGGCGATGTGAACCTGCGCACGCACGATGTCGATGCCCGTCACGAGCTCGCTGACCGGATGCTCGACCTGCAGGCGCGCGTTCAGCTCGATGAAGTAGTACGAGCCGTCCGGCGCGAGCAGGAACTCGAACGTTCCGGCGTTCAGGTAGCCGATCGCGCGGCACGCCCGCGTGACGTCCACCTCCATCGCCTCGCGCGTCTGCTCGTCGAGCGCCGGCGACGGCGATTCCTCGATCAGCTTCTGATGCCGCCGCTGGATCGAGCACTCGCGTTCGCCGAGGGTGAGCACGCCGCCGTCGGCGTCGCACAGCACCTGGATCTCGACGTGCCGAGCCGGCGCAACGAGCTTCTCGAGATAGATGCTGCCGTCGCCGAACGCCGCGAGCGCCTCGGCGCCGGCGCGCTCGAACGCGGCGTCGAGCTCGTCTGCGGACTCGACGGCACGCATGCCTTTGCCACCGCCCCCGGCGGCCGCCTTGAGCAGGACGGGGAAGCCGATCTCCGCCGCCGCCGTCCGCGCGCCTGCGAGATCGACCGCGTCGGTGCCCGGCACGAGTGGCACACCGGCGTCGGCGAGCTCGCGCTTCGCCTCGACCTTGTCGCCCATGCGTGCCATCACGTCCGCGTCCGGACCGATGAACACGAGCTCGTTGTCCTCGCACGCATGCACGAAGTCGGGGTTCTCGGCGAGGAAGCCCCAGCCCGGATGCACCGCCTCGCAGCCCGTCGTCATGCCGGCTGCGACGACAGATGGAATGTTGAGGTAGCTCTCCGCGGCTGCGGGAGGCCCGATGCAGACTGCGCGGTCCGCCAGCCGTGTGTGGAGCGCGCCTGCATCGGCGACCGAGTAGACGGCGACCGCTTCGACGTCAAGCTCGTGCAGTGCGCGGATCACACGCACGGCCACCTCGCCGCGGTTCGCAACCAGGACGCGCGAGAACATTTTCTAAAGCGCGTCGAGTGGTCGACCGGTGACCGGCTCGAGCTCGAACAGCAGCTGCCCGAACTCGACCGGCTGCGCGTTCTCCACGTGGATTGCGCGCACGATGCCGTCGACGTCCGCTTTCACCTCGTTCATCAGCTTCATCGCCTCGAGGATGCACAACGTCTGTC
>JBJMJL010000113.1:0-3546 GCA_045806365.1 Gaiellaceae bacterium | reverse complement strand
GAGGCTCGTGACAACGCGGCAGTGAAGTTCACCGAGGCTCGCTATGCGAGGTTCGCACGGACCCTGACGGAATACGTCGGCTGGGCCGCACGGCTCCGCTCGGACTTCGGCCCTCACGCCGCGGACTTCGTCCTCGCGCATCGCCTCGTCGAGTCCGACGCCAGCTCGCCGGCAGACGCCGTCAAGGCGATCGCCGGCGCGGCGCCCAACGGCTACAAGCTGGAGTCCGAGGCGATCGCGGACGAGCTCCGGATCCGCGTGATCGAGACCGAGACGAGCGCGATGCAGAACGTCGTCGTCCCGGCCGAGCTGTTCGCCTCTCCGATCTACGACCGCGTGCGGAAGACATACGCGCGACTTGCAGAGATCATCGGTGGTCTGCCCCCGTTCTCGCTCAAGTACGGCAAGCACGCCGTTGAGGCATTGACGTTCGAGGACCTCCGGGACGCGGCGCTGACGCTCGCGAAAAGCGGCATTCAGATCACGCGCTTCAAGGGTCTGAGCGAGATGAACGCAGCCGAGCTCTGGGCGACCACGATGGACCCGAGCCGCCGGTTGCTGATCCGGGTCGACGTCGAGGATGCCGCCGCAGCTGACCTCTGGTTCTCCCGGCTGATGGGCGACGAGGTCGAGCCGCGCCGCCTCTTCATCGAGCAGAACGCGCTCGATGTAAAGAACCTCGATGTCTGACCTGACGCCGGAACCGCTCGGCGCCGGCCGGGTCGAGACGCGCGAGCTCGACCAGGAGGTTCGCACCAGCTTCCTCGATTACGCGATGAGCGTGATCGTCAGTCGCGCGCTGCCCGACGTCCGCGACGGGCTGAAGCCGGTGCACCGCCGCGTGCTCTACGCCATGCACGAGGCCGGCCTGCAGCCGAACCGGCCGACGCGCAAGTCCGCACGCGTCGTCGGCGATGTGATGGGCAACGCCCACCCGCACGGCGACTCGGCCATCTACGACGCGCTCGTGCGGCTGGCGCAGCCGTTCTCGATGCGTTATCCGCTCATCGACGGCCAGGGCTACTTCGGTTCGGTCGACGGCGATCCCGCCGGGGCGATGCGCTACACGGAGTGCCGCCTGTCGCGTATGGCGACGGAGCTCCTGCGCGACATCGACGCCGACACCGTCGACTTCCAGCCGAACTACGACGAGTCGCGCCGCGAGCCGACCGTTTTGCCGGCGCGCTTCCCGAACCTGCTCGTCAACGGCTCGTCGGGAATTGCCGTCGGTATGGCGACGAACATCCCGCCGCACAATCTCGGCGAGGTCGTCGACGCGATCAACGCGATGATCGACGACCCGGCGATCGACGTCGAACGGCTGTCGAAGCACGTCAAGGGCCCAGACTTCCCGACGGGCGGCTCGATCGTCGGGCGGGGCGGCATCCGCGACGCGTATCGCTCCGGCCGAGGTCGCATCACGGTGCGCGGGCGTGCGCACATCGAGCAGCTGCGCGGCGGCAAGAGCGCGATCATCATCACCGAGCTTCCGTACGGCGTGCGCAAGGCCGGCGAGGGCGGAGTGATCGAGAAGATCGCCGACCTGGTCAAGGCCGGGACGCTGACCGAGGTGCCGATGTCCGATGACGCATTGCAGGACCACTCCGACAAGGAGGGCATGCGCATCTACGTCGAGCTGAAGCGAGAGGCCGTTCCGCAGGTCGCGCTGAACAAGCTGTTCAAGCTGACGCCGCTGCAGACGACGTTCGGCTACAACGCGGTGGCGCTGGTCGACGGCGTGCCGAAGACGCTCTCGCTGCTCGAGCTGATCCGCCATTACCTCGAGTACCAACGGGACGTCGTCACGAGGCGGTCGAAGTACGAGCTGCGACAGGCCGAGAAGCGCGCGCACGTCCTCGAGGGCTACCTCAAGGCGCTCGACCAGCTCGACGAGGTCATTGCGCTCATCCGCGCGGCCGCCGACACCGACACCGCGCGGGAAGAGCTGATGAGCACATTCGACCTGTCCGAGATCCAGGCGCAGGCGATCCTCGATCTGCGGCTGTCCCGCCTGACGAGGCTTGCGCGCGACGAGATCCAGACCGAGTACGACGACCTGCAGGAACGCATCGGCGAGCTCCGCGCAATCCTCGGCGATCCCGCGCGCATCGACGGCGTCATCAGGGAGGAGCTCGCCGAGCTCAGAGGCATCTACGGCAAGGGGGACGACCGCCGCACCGAGATCGTGCAGGCGGAGAACGAGCTCGAGCTCGAGGACCTGATCGCGGAAGAGGACATGGTCATCGCGATCACGCGGTCGAACTACATCAAGCGGCTACCGGTGACGGCGTACCGCGAGCAGCGGCGCGGCGGCATCGGCGTAATGGGCATGGACCTGAAGGACGAGGATTACATCGAGCACCTGTTCGTCGCGTCGACGCATGACTACATCCTCTTCTTCACGAACGTCGGAAAGGTCTACCGGCTGAAGGTGCACGAGCTCCCGCTCGGGTCACGCCAGTCGAAGGGCCGCGCGATCCAAAACCTGTTGCCGTTCCGCCAGGACGAGCAGGTGCGCGCCGTCATCCAGACGCGCAGCTTCGAGGAGGCCGAGTACCTCGTCTTCGCGACGAAGAAGGGCGTCGTCAAGAAGACACGGTTCGGCGCGTACAACACGCCGCTGCGCTCCGACGGGATCATCGCGATCAAGATGCGCGAAGGTGACGAGCTCATCGGCGTGCGCCATGCGTCTGGAAACGACGACGTGCTGATGGTCTCGCGCAAGGGCCAGGCGATCCGCTTCCCCGAGACGGCGGTGCGCGCGATGGGGCGTGACGCCTCCGGCGTGCAGGGCATGCGGCTGCGCTCGGGCGACGAGGTAATCGCGGTGAACATCGCGCACGACGACGCCGACGTTCTCGTCGTGACCGAGAACGGCTACGGGAAGCGCACGCGGGTCTCGGAGTACCCCGTCAAAGGGCGGGGCGGCATGGGCGTGAAGACGGTGCAGCTGACCGAGGCGAAGGGACAGCTCGCCGGCTCACGCGTCGTCCGCGACGGCTACCAGGTGATGCTGATCTCGGACGGCGGGACGGTCATCCGGATGCGCGTGGACGACATCAAGCGGTCCGGCCGCGCCACGCAGGGCGTCATCGTCATGCGGCTTCGCGAGGGCGAGCACGTCTCGAGCCTGGCGCCGGTGGTCGAATCGGCGGAAGACAAGGCCGCTGACGATGCGGTCGAGTCGAACGGCGCCGGTCCTGCAGCGGGGTAGCGTTGCCACAAACCTCGAGAAGAATTAGCCCAAAAGGGTGAGATTTTGAGTAAAACCCTTCCCTCTAAGGAAGGGGAGCGGTATACCTTGCAAATAAGGGGTCCCACTGCGGACGAAGAAGACGAGGGTGACATGGCAGCAAGCCGACAGGTAGACCTACTCGAGCCGATCGATCTCGCCGAGCACCTCGGCAAGGTCGAGTTGTATCTGGGGCAGGTCTGCCAGATCGCCGGCATCTCGAAGATGCAGCTCGACTACTGGACGAACAAGGCGCAGATCCCGACGAAGGGCAAGAAGCAGCGGATCTACGACATCGAGGCTCTCGAGACCGT
>JBJMJL010000112.1:0-6141 GCA_045806365.1 Gaiellaceae bacterium | reverse complement strand
TGGAGTCGGCCCAGTCCTCCATCTCGAGCCGGGTCTCCCGCGCCTGCCGGCGCGCGTCGTCGACGATGTCCTGCGCCTGCCGCTCGGCGATCTTGACGATCTCCGTCTGCGACGCCTCGCGCACGGCCTGCTCGCGCGCCTCACCGAGGAGGCGGTCGGTCTCGCGCTTCGCCTCGGCGAGCATCTCCTGGCGCTCCTTTACGATCCAGCGCGCCTGCTTGATCTCCTCGGGGATCGTCGCGCGCATCTGGTCGAGGATGTCGTAGATCTCCTCCCGATCGATGCGGACCTGGTCGGTGAGCGGCACCGCCTTGGCGTTGTGCACGAGGTCGTCGAGCTTGTCGATGAGTACGAGAACGTCCATTGGCTCCTATTCTTGCGGATTTTCCGGGGTGCCCGGCCGACCCTGCGGGAAAAGCTCGGCGAAGCGCTTGGCTACGCCCTCCGGCACGAGGCCGTCCACTTTTCCGCCGAAGGTCGCGATCTCCTTTACGCCGCTCGAGGAAACGAAGCTGACGCTCGGGCTCGCCATCACGTAGACCGTTTCGACCTCGGGGGCGAGCGTCCGGTTGAGCTGGTTCATCTGGAACTCCCACTCGAAGTCGGAGATCACGCGCAGGCCCTTGACGATCGCCTTCGCCTTCCACTTGCGGGCGAACTCGACGACGAGCTGTGAGAAGACGTCGATCTCGACGTTCTCGCGCCCGGCGAGGGCGTCGTTGAGAAAGGCGACACGTTCCTCGAGCGAGAACATCGGCGTCTTGTGGGAGGGATTGCCGACGACGCCGACGACGACGCGGTCGAAGATCTCCGCCGCGCGCCCGATCACGTCGATGTGGCCGTTCGTGACGGGGTCGTACGAGCCTGGGGCGATCGCGGTGATCACGCGGCGTGCTCGAAGACGGTGATGCGGGTGGACCCGTACTTGCGAGAGGTTCGAGCGTTCAGGCCTGGCAGCGACGGCTCGCTGCGAGCCGAGGATTCGAAGACGAGCAGGCCGTCGTCCGCAAGGACGCGCGGGAGGTAGCGCGCGAGCGTGTCGTAATCCGTCATCGCATAGGGCGGGTCGGCGAGCACGAGATCGTATTTTCTCGCGGCGGCCGCTTCCTGGGCGAGGCCGGTGGTCACGCCGGTGCGG
The DNA here is from genome assembly GCA_045806365.1 of Gaiellaceae bacterium. GTDB lineage: Bacteria > Actinomycetota > Thermoleophilia > Gaiellales > Gaiellaceae > 3-1-20CM-4-69-9. Next base: position 5,003 of record JBJMJL010000112.1, on the reverse strand, counting down.
ACGATCCTCGCGCCGGTGAGGCGGAGCTTGTCGAGGTTGCGCTCGATCGCGCGGACGGCGTCTGCTTCGGCCTCGATGAAGACGACCGAGTCGGCGCCGCGCGAGAGCGCCTCGAGGCCCATCGCGCCCGAGCCCGCGTAGAGGTCGAGCACGCGCGCGCCCTCGACCCACGGGGCGACGATGTTGAAGACGTTCTCGCGCACGCGGTCGGAAGTCGGACGCGTCTCCCGACCGCGTGGCGCAAAGATGGTGTGACCCTTTCGCTCGCCCGCGATGATTCTCACGTGAGCGCTGCGAGCGTCTGCTCGGCCTCCTCGGCGATCTCACGGACGATCTCGGCCGCCGGCTGCACGCGCGTCACGAGGCCGACCCCTTGTCCGGCCCAGTTCGGCATCGGCTCGGTGTCGCCGGTCATCCCGACGCTCGGGGTTGACGACGCGTAGCGCGCGATAGGCGTGCCGTCTGCCCTGAACGCCGGCGATTCGTCCTCGTTCGGGCGCGAGCCCGGGCCCGGGCGACCCGCTGCCTCCCACGCCTCGACGGTGCTGTTACGCAGGGCGCGGTGCGGCGCGTTCGGCCAGCCGCCGTCGAACAGCGTCCCGTAGTACGTGTCCGTCTCAGAGGCTGCGAGGACGCGCGCCTGGTAATCCGGATGAACAGAAGCTTCGGTCGCGCCGAGGAACCGCGTCCCGATCCATCCACCGGCCGCGCCGAGCGCAATCGCCGCTGCGAGCCCGCGGCCGTCTGCGATTCCGCCGGCGGCGACGACGGGCACCGACACTGCGTCGACCACACGTGGAACGAGTGCAAACGTGGTGACGGAACCGTGGACGTGACCGCCTGCCTCCCAACCCTGCGCGACCACCACGTCCGCTCCGGCATCGACGACCTGAGCCGCTTCTTCGGCGCTGCCGACGGTGACGAACGTGGTCGCGCCTCCCTCGCGCGCCTCGGCGATCAGCCCAGTCGCATCACCCCAGAAGAGCGACACGACGGGGACGGCAGCCTCGAGAGCGACCTCGAGACGCTCGCGCTGATCCCATTCGCGGATGAGGTTCACGCCGAACGGCCGATCGGTCAGCGACTTGATCTCCGCGACGCGCTCTTGCAGCTCGCTCGGGCTCGACCAGCTCACCGGAATCACGCCAAGCCCGCCGGCGTTCGAGACAGCGGCCGTCAGCTCGGGAGTGACAGCGCCGCCCATCGGCGCGAGCACGATCGGGACATCCAGGCCCAGCAGCTCGGTCAGCGCGGTGCGCACCGGCTGATCATCCTACGCGCAGCGTCAGGCGAAGCAGGCGTCGTGCGACGAACTGGCGACGCGCACACGACGCACGAGGCGGCCGTGGCTGTCGAGCACGCACACCGTCCCGTGTGACAGCGACGGCGTCAGGATGCGGCCTTCCCCTTCCTGGACGTTGTAGGAGCCGACCGGGATGGTCGTCGTCCGCAGGACGCGGCCGTCGGCGAGCGCATGGACGCGGAGAGTGCCGTCGTCACCGCTCGTCACGTAGGCCTCGTCCCCGTGGAACGCGACGTGCTGCGGCGGCGACCCGGCGCGCAGCAGGCGGAGGACACGTCCAGTTCGCACGTCGTGGACGGCGAGCGTGCCGCGGTCTCCCGACGTCACCCAGACATGTCCCTTGTCTGGCACGAACTTCACGTCGTGCAGGAGAAAAGGAGGACGCACCGTCCCCACGTGACGCGGTTCCAGCGGACGCGTCACGTCGACGACGGCGAGCTCGCGCGCTGCCGTGCCGAGTGCGACCCAGAGCATCTGGCCGGACCGATCGATCGAGAGATGCCTCGGCCAGCCGGCGAGGCGCAGGCGCGCGACGACGCGCGCGCGCACGACATCCAGGACGGCCACGCCCGGGCGGCCGGAGTCCGTGACGAACGCGTAGCGGCCGCCCGGCGATGCGGCGGTGTAGCGCGGCTCGCCGAAGCCGCGCAGCACGTCGACGACCTCGAGCCCGCGAAGCAGCGAGACCTCGCCGATCGCCGTGTGCGCGACGACGCACGTCTCCCCTACGCGCTCGATGCTGCGCGGATCGGGCCGCGTCGCGATGCGCCGCAGCACGCGCCCGGCGAACGGGTCGACCACGACGACCGCCGCCTCGGTGTCTGCGGTCACGAGTGCGACCGGGCGACGCACGCCCGCGCGCAGCGCGAACGGCGCCGCCGCGGCGGCGGCCAGAAACTCGCTTCGGTTCACCGACCCCGGTTACGCCGCTAGCCGGCGGACAGGTCCCGCCCGGCGAACATCTGGTCGACCTCATCGCGCAGCGGCCCCTCGTCGTCGACGAGCTCGTCGGCGAGCGACCGCGCCCGCTCGAGCAGCGGCCGGTCCTTGCGCAGGTGCGCGAACTTCAAGTCGGTCAGCCCCGACTGGCGCGTGCCGAGCAGCTGTCCCCCGCCCCGAATCTCCAAGTCAACCTCGGCCAGCTCGAATCCGTCCGTCGTGCGCACGAGCGCCTCCAGCCGTGCGACGGCGGCATCCGTCAGGTCCTCGCGCGCGCGCGAGATCAGTAAGCAGTACGACTGCTCCGCGCCGCGCCCGACGCGCCCGCGAAGCTGGTGCAGCTGCGCCAGCCCGAACCGATCCGCCTCCTGCACGATCATGATCGTCGCGTTCGGGACGTCGACGCCGACTTCGATCACCGTCGTCGCGACAAGCACGTCGAGCTCGTGCGCCTTGAAGCGCGCCATCAGCTCACGCCGCTCGGCGGGCCGCAGGCGACCGTGCAGCAAGCCGACGCGATAGCCGCGCAGCTCGGCGCGCTGCAGCCGCTCGGCCTCCACCGCGGCGGCGCGCGCCTGACTCGTCTCGGACTCCTCGATCAGAGGACACACGACGTAAGCCTGCCGCCCTGCGTCGAGGTGCTTGCGCAGCCGCGAGTACGCCTCGGCGCTCTTCTCCTCTGTCACCCACGCGGAGACGATCGGTTTTCGGTTCGCGGGCGGCTTCGCGATCTCGGACACGGCGAGGTTGCCGTACACCGTCAGCGCGAGCGTCCGTGGGATCGGCGTCGCGGTCATGTGCAGGACGTGGGGCGAGCGCCCCTCGGTCAAAGCCTTCCGCTGCTCGACGCCGAAGCGGTGCTGCTCGTCGACGACGGCCACGGCGAGCTTCGGCAAGTCCACCGCCTCCTGGATCAGCGCATGAGTCCCGACGACGATGTCGGCGCCGAGATCGTGCTTCACCGAACCCGTGACGAGCGCGCACGTCACGCCGAGCTGCCGGCACGGCTCGTCGAGCGTCAGGAAGTGCTGCTCGGCCAGCGTCTCCGTCGGCGCCATCAAAGCGCCCTGACGGTCGGCCTCGACGGCCCGCAGCAGCGCATACAGCGCGACCACCGTCTTGCCGGAGCCGACGTCGCCCTGCAGGAGCCGCTGCATCGGGACGGTGCGCTGCAGGTCGGCGTCGATCTCCCCGATCGCACGTTCCTGATGCTCCGTCAGTCGGAAAGGCAGCACGTCGCGGTAGCGCACGACGAGCTCGCCCGGCGCCGGGAGTGCCGGCGCCACCTCCGATTCGCGCTCGCGGCGCAGCAGCGCGAGCCCGACCTGCAGCAGCAGCAGCTCGTCGAACGCCAGCCGGCGGCGGCCGAGCTCCGCCTCGCCGAGCGAGCGCGGACGGTGCAGCGCCCACAAGGCGTCGACTCGCGTCGGAAATCCCTCTTGCAGCGTCGCCGGGAGCGGATCCGCGAGCGACCGCGGGAGCGCCGCGTCGACGAGCTCGCGCAGCTTCTTCGCCGTGATCTCCTCGCTCGCGGGATAGACCGGCGCGAAGTCCGCGGTCGCTTGACCGTTCCCGATGTCGAAGCTACGGACATCGAAGCCGTACCGGCCCTGCCGGCCCCGCAGCCGCACCGCCGTGCCGCGCTGCAACTGGCGCTCGAGCCACGGCTGGTTGAACCAGGTCGCGGAGATCGTCGCGCTGCCGTCCGAGACGCGAGCGGTCAGCATCTGCAGGCGCCCGCGCCGGCGTTTCGACACGGAGAGGACCTCGCCGCGGATCGCCACCTCCTCCTCGCCCCCGAGGTCGGCGATGCGGAGCTCGCGCACGGGCTCCTCGTAGCGGAACGGGCGGTGCTCGAGCAGGTCGCCGACCGTTGCCAACCCGAGCCGCTCCAGCTTCTTCTGGACCGCCGGCCCGACGCCGGGGAGAGTCTCTAGCGAGCGCTCGAGCTGCTCAGGGCGCGGAAACAGGCGCGGCCGCGGCCACGCACCCGCCTCCTCGCCGGCGAACCCAACCGTCACTCCCTGTCATCGAACCAGAAGAAGCCGACGGTGCCGGGCCCCGCGTGCGTGCCGACGACTGCGCCGAGCGTCGTCACGACTTCGATCTCCGCCTGCGGCCGCTCGTGTCGCACCATCTTCTGCAGCTGGGCCGCGCGCTCGGGTGCGTCGGCGTGCGCGATCCCGACCTTCAGTGTCGGCGCGTCGTGCGTGGTCGCCGTGAACTCGGCCACGAACTCCTGCATCGCTTTCTGGTTCCCGCGCACGCGCTTGAGCGGGACGACCTCGCGCTTGATGGTCAGGAGCGGCTTGACGTGCAGCAGTTGCCCTGCCCACGCGCTCGCACGGCCGATGCGGCCGCCGCGCCGCAGGAACTCGAGCGTGTCGACCGTGAAGATCAGCCGTGCGGTTTCGCGGAAGCGGCGGACGAGCTCATCGATCTCTTCGTCGGTCGTGCCGGCTTCCAGCCGCCGCTGCACGGCGAGCCCGAGCATCGCGATCGCGGCCGAGGCGCTCTCCGAGTCGACGGTACGCACCTTGTCGCCGAGCTCGGTCGCGGCAGTCGCGGCGCTCTGATACGTGCCCGACAGCACCGCCGAGAGGTGCAGCGAGTAGATGCGGTCGTAGCCCGCGAGCTCCTCGTACGTCCTCAGGAAGTCGCCGGGTGTCGGCTGCGACGTCGTCGGCAGCTGGTCGGCGGTGCGCAGACGCGCGTAGAACTCGGCCGGCGCGAGCTCGACGTAGTCGCGGTAGCTCTCGTC
>JBJMJL010000111.1:0-7880 GCA_045806365.1 Gaiellaceae bacterium | reverse complement strand
GGCTACGTCATCACCGGGCTGAAGGACGTCTCGCGCCTGCGCGTCGGCGACACGCTCACATCGGAGCAGCGTCCGGCATCCGCGCCGCTGCCGGGCTACAAGGACGTCAAGCCGATGGTCTTTGCCGGTCTGTTCCCGACGGACTCCGACGCCTACCCCGAGCTGCGCGACGCGCTCGAGAAGCTGAAGCTGAACGACGCTGCGCTGTTCTACGAGCCGGAGACGTCGCAGGCGCTCGGCTTCGGCTTCCGCTGCGGGTTTCTCGGGCTGCTGCACATGGAGATCGTGCGCGAGCGGCTCGAGCGCGAGTTCGACCTCGACCTGCTCGTCACCGCGCCGAACGTCGCCTATCGCGTGAAGCCGCCCAACGGCGAGTGGCACGAGGTGCACACGCCGTCGGACATGCCGAACGAGGTCGACGAGGTCGAGGAGCCGTACATCAAGGCCTCGATCATCGTGCCGAAGGAGTACGTCGGCGCCGTGATGGAGCTCAACAACGATCGCCGTGGGCGCTTCGACCAGCTCGAGTACCTCTCGGAGCAGCGCGTGCACCTGACGTACGAGCTGCCGCTGGCGGAGATCGTCCTCGACTACTACGACCAGCTGAAGTCGCGGACGCGCGGCTACGCGAGCTTCGACTACGACGTGATCGGATTCCGGCCCGGCACGCTCGTCCGCGTCGACGTGCTCGTCGGCGGCGAAACCGTCGACGCGCTGTCGCTGATCATCCACCGCGACTCGGCATACGATCGCGGCCGTGCGCTCGTCGAGCGCCTGCAGAAGGAGATCCCGCGGCAGCAGTTCGACGTCGCGATCCAGGCGGCGATCGGCGCGCGCGTGATCGCTCGCGAGACCGTGAAGGCGCGGCGCAAGGACGTGCTCGCGAAGTGCTACGGCGGCGACATCTCGCGGAAGCGGAAGCTGTTGGAGCAGCAGAAGGCCGGCAAGAAGCGGATGAAGCAGGTCGGCATGGTCGAGGTTCCGCAGGAGGCGTTCCTCGCGGTGCTCAACCTCGACGGAGAGAAGAAGTGACGCGCCATCTGTACGTGCACCTGCCGTTCTGCGCGCATCGTTGCGGCTACTGCGACTTCGTCACGGTCGTCGGACGCAACGGTCGGCACGTCGCGTACGTCGAGGCGCTGCTGGCCGAGCTCGAGCTCGAACGTGCGCTGCTCGCGCCGCAGCTCGAGACGGTGTTCCTCGGCGGCGGAACGCCGACCTTCACCGAGCCCGCCGCGCTCGAGCGCCTGCTCGCGGCGCTGCCGCCGGCCGAGGAGGTCACGGTCGAGGCAAATCCCGAGACGGTTACGCAAGAGCTCGCGCGGATGCTGCGGAGCGCCGGCGTCAACCGCGTCTCGCTCGGGGTGCAGAGCTTCCGGCCGCACCTGCTCGCAGTGCTCGAGCGTGTTGCCCAACCGGACACCGTCCGGCGGGCTTTCTACCATCTGCGTGATGCCGGATTTGACAACATCTCGTTCGACCTCATCTACGGCATCCCCGGCCAGAGCGCCGCCGACCTCGTGGCGGATCTCGACGACTCGCTCGAGCTGGCGCCGGAGCACCTTTCCTGTTACGAGCTCGAGGCCAAGCCGGGAACGAGGTTCACGCACGCGCACGGCGCGGAGCTCGAACGCCAGGCCGACGCGATGGAGCACTACTTCGAGGTCGTCGTCGACACACTCACTGCGAACGGCTACCGCTGGTACGAGACGGCGAACTTCTGTCGCGCGGGCGGGCGCGACCTGCGGGCTCGCCACAACCTCGCTTACTGGCTCGGCCGCGACTATCTCGGCCTCGGGATCGGGGCCGTCTCGACCGTCGCCCGGCGTCGCTGGCGTAACTCGCCGCGCCTGGCCGCCTACGTCGCCGCGCTCGCGGCGGGCCGGCGTCCGGAGCGCGACATCGAGGAGCTGTCGTCCGAGACCCGGCAACGCGAACGCGTCATGCTCGGGCTGCGGCTCGACGAGCCGCTGAGCGTCGATTCGCTCGCCGACGTGCTCGACGACTCGGCGCTGGTGCGCCTGGAGCGGTTGGGGCTTGTCCGGCGCGGCGAGCGGACGCTGACCCTGACTGCGCGCGGGCGGATGCTCGGCGGGGGCGTGACGGCGGACCTGCTCGCGTGACTGTGTTCAGCACCACCCTCGAAGAGACACCGATCTGAGCTGTCAGCCGACCTACGCGTAAAATTCCTGCAAATGGCACCGGATCCCGTAGCCGGCCTGACCCCGCGCCAGCGCGACCTGCTGCTGCGCGTCGTCCAGGAGTACATCGCCACCGGCCAGCCGGTCGGGTCGCGCTACCTCGTCGAGCGAGCGGGCCTGAGCATCTCGCCGTCCACGGTGCGAAACGAGCTTGCCGAGCTCGAGGCTCGCGGCCTGCTCACGCACCCGCACACATCCGCAGGACGTGTGCCGACCGAGCAGGCGTACCGGCTGCACGCGGACGAGCTGCTCGCGCGGTCGGACGCGGGCACTGAGTTCCCGCTCGACCTCTCAGAGCTGCGGCGTGAAGTGGAGTCGGCGCTCGAGACGACGAGCGAGGTGCTCTCCCGCGTGACGAACATGCTCGCGCTCGTGTCAGCCCCGCCGCTGCAGACGACGACGGTGCGTCACGTCGAGCTGCTGCTGCTGAATCCGCGCACCGTCATGGCCGTCGTGATCACCTCCACAGGCGGCGTCGCGAAGCGCATCGTGACGTTCGGCGAGAAGGTCGATGCCGGGCTCGTGAACTGGGCGCGCGAGTACCTGAACGAACGGCTCGCGGGGCTGCGGCTCGGGACGACGGCGGTCCGCCGCGCGCTCGAGGACCCGAGCCTCTCGGCCGCCGAGCGCCGCTTCCTGGTGTCGCTGCAGCCTGTCTTCACCGAGGTCCTCCAGTCGGAGCAGCGCCTCTACCTCGGCGGCACCACCGAGCTGGTGGAGGAGGCGCGCGCGGACGAGCTCGACCTCTACCGGCAAGTGCTCGTCACGCTCGAGCGCCGCGCGGCGTTGCTCGAGCTGCTCGGCGAGGCGATCGACCCGCTGCGCACGTGGGTGCGGGTCGGCGGCGAGCTCGAGCATCCGGCGTTGCAGGACGCGGCCCTCGTCGGGGCGGCCTACGGCCTGACGAACCGCGCGCTGGGAGCCGTCGGCCTGCTCGGGCCGGTTCGCATGGATTACGACAAGGCGATTCGCTCGGTGCGTGGCGCGGCGCAGGAGCTGTCCCGCTTCGTCGAGGAAGTCTACGAGGACAACTGAGCACCCAGCGCGACTATTACGAGCTGCTCGGCGTCGCGCGCGACGCGAACGCGGACGAGATCAAGCGTTCGTTTCGGCGCCTCGCGCGCGAGCTGCATCCCGACGTGTCCGACGTGCCGGATGCAGAACAGCGCTTCCGCGAGGTCGTCGAGGCGTACGAGGTGCTCTCGAACTCGGAACGGCGCGAGCTCTACGACCGCTTCGGTCATGCCGGCCTGCGCAGCGGCGGCTTCCAGCCGAGCGCGTTCGATCTCGGCAGCCTCTCCGACCTGTTCTCGGCGTTCTTCGGCGACGACCTGTTCGGCGTCGGGGGGATGGGCCGTGCGCGCGGCGCTGACATCGCGGCACGCGTCGAGATCGACCTCGCCGAGGTTGCGACCGGCGCGAAGCGAGAGGTGCCGTTCGGCGTCGCCGTGCCGTGCGACCGGTGCGGCGGCAGCGGCGCCGAGCCGGACACGCCGGTGCGCACGTGTCCGACCTGCGGCGGCAACGGTCGCGTGCGCCAGGTTTCCCGCAGCGTCTTCGGCGAGTTCGTCCGCACCGGGACGTGTCCGACGTGCAGCGGCTCGGGCAAGCTGATCGAGCAGCATTGCGAGCAGTGCGACGGCGCCGGGCGGGTGATCGAAGAACGCACGCTCGAGGTGGAGATCCCTGCGGGAATCCACGACGGCCAACGCATCCGGCTCAGCGGCGAAGGCCACGCCGGCGCGCTCGGCGCTCGCGCTGGTGACGTCTACGTCGAAGTGCGGGTGCGCCCGGACGAGCGCTTCGTGCGCGAGGGCAACGACGTGTACACGACCGTCGACCTGACGATCACGCAGGCCGCCCTCGGAACGACGCTGTCGGTTCCGACGCTGGAGGGCGACACGGAGCTCGAGTTCGCGCCGGGCACACAGCCGGGCGAGATCGTCGTGCTGCGCGGCCGCGGCCTCCCCGTCCTGCAGGGGTTCGGCCGCGGGAACCAGCGCGTGCTCGTCAACGTGACCGTGCCGCGGCGGCTGACTGAGGAACAGGGTCGGCTGCTGGAGGAGTTCGAGCGGCTTGCGAGCGCGGAGACGTACGAGCCGAGCGAGGGGTTCTTCGACAAGCTGAAGAGCGCGTTCCGCTGACCGCGCTGCGCCGCGTCTCGGTCGCGATTCCCGCCGGGCGAGTCGAAGAGGCACGAGCCCGGATGCTCGAGCTCTTTCCGGAAGGGTTCGAAGAGGTGGAGTCGAGCGACGGCGTCGAGCTCGTCGCGTACACGGATTCCGGCGGGGAGGAGCGGTTGTGGCACGCGTTCGGGGGCGCGCGCACGGAGAAGGTGGCCGCCGACTGGCGCGACCGGTGGAAGGCATTCCACGAGCCGGTCGAGATCGGCCCGCTCTGGATCGGTCCGCCGTGGGCGGAGGCGCCGGCCGGCGCGACCGCGATCACGATCGAGCCCGGCCGGGCATTCGGAACCGGCGCGCACGCAACGACGCGGCTCTGCATCGAGCTCCTGCTGCAGCTCGAGCCCGGCAGCGTCGTCGACCTAGGCTGCGGCTCGGGGGTGGTCGCGATCGCCGCCGCGAAGCTCGGGTTCGCACCGGTGGACGCCGTCGACTCCGACGAGCACGCGGTCGCCGCAACGCGTGCGAACGCCGCCGCCAACGGCGTCGAGCTCGACGCTGCGATCGCGGACGTGCTGGCAGACGGGCCGTCGTCTGCGGACGTGGCGGTTGCGAACATCACGCGCGCCGCGCTGGAAGAACTGGCGTCGCGCGTGCGCGCCCGGCACCTGGTCGGCTCCGGCTACCTCCAGACGGCCCCGACCGACCTGAGCGGCTGGCGGCATCTTCGTCGGTTGACACGTGAGGGCTGGGCGGCCGACCTGTACGAAGCCGCGCAGTAGCATCCGGAGCCGATGGCCTCGTTTTCCGTTCGTTTTCTGGGCTGCAAGGTCTCGCACACCGACGCGCACGACGTACGCGAGCGGCTGCTCGCCGACGGGCACACCGAAGGCGGGACCGACGTCGCCGTCGTGAATACATGCTGCGTGACGCACGAGGCGGTTCGAAAGTCGCGCCAGTCTGCGAGGCGCGCGGCGCGCACCCACGGGCGTGTGTACGTAACCGGCTGCGCCGCGAACCTCGCGGCCGACGCATTCACCGGGTTGCCGGACAACGTGACGGTCGTCGCCCGGCGGAGCGAGGAGACGCCGGAGTTCGTGGCGGGCGACGTCGGGGCGCTGGGTTGCGTCCAGGCGGACGCGCGGCTCGACCGCGTCCGGGCGTTCGTCAAGATCCAGGACGGCTGCAGCTTCTCGTGCAACTTCTGCGTGATCCCGCTCGTCCGCGGCGCCTCGCGCAGCCGAACCGCAGGCGCGGTGCTCGGCGAGGTGCGCCGCCGTGTCACGCAAGGGCACCGCGAGATCGTGCTTACAGGCATCAACCTCGGCTGCTATCGCGACCGGGAGGCCGGCTACAAGCTGCCGCGGCTCGTGCGCGAGGTCGGCGCCGTTCCCGGCCTCGACCGGGTACGCCTCTCCTCGATCGAGGTGAACCACGTCGACGCCGAGCTCGTCGCGGCGCTGCGCGAGACGCCGACCGTCAGCCGCCATCTGCACGTCCCGCTGCAGTCGGGCGACGACGGCGTGCTGCGGGACATGGCGCGGCGGTACAGCGCCAAGACGTTCCTGCGCCGGCTCGAGCCGCTCGGAGACTTCAACCTGACGAGCGATGCGATCGTCGGGTTCCCGACCGAGACGAACGAGGCATTCGAGCGCACCCTCGCCCTCGTTGGCGCGGCCGGGATCACGAAGGTGCACGTCTTTCCCTACTCGCCCCGGCCCGGCACTGTGACCGCGGCGCAGGACACGGTCCCGGCGCAGGTGAAGAAGGAACGCAGCGCACGGTTGCGCGCGGCGTCGGACGCTGCTTGCCTCGCGCGCTGGCGCGAGAAGGTCGGCGCCGAGGACGTCGTCCTCGTCGACCGCCCCGGCCGCGGCTACGGCGACGATTACTCGCCGTGGATCGTCGACGCACCGGTCGGCGAGCTGATTCGGGTGCGCGGCGCGGCGGTGTCGGAGGAGGGGATACTCGCTGCCTGACGATTGCCTCTTCTGCAAGCTCGTGCGGGAGGGCGACCACGTGCGCAAGGGCGACGGCTTCGTTGCGATCGAGGACGTCAACCCGCGCGCCGACACGCACCTGCTCGTGATCCCCGAGCGGCACGTGCCGACCTTCCGCGAGATCTCCGAGTTCCCGCCCGACGAAGCAAAGCGCATGCTCGACTTCGTCCGGGACACCGCAAGCGAGGCCGGGCTCGACGACTACCGGGTCGTCGTCAACGTGGGGGAGGGCGGCGGCCAGACGATCTTCCACCTGCACTGGCACGTCCTCGGGGGACGCCTGCACGGGGTGCCCGGATGAGCTTGATCGCCCGCATGGAAGAGGATCTGCGCGAAGCGACGCTCGCACGCGACAGCGACCGGCGCGACGCGCTGCGGTTGATCCTGTCGAGTCTCCGCTCGGCGGAGAAGGAGCTGCAGCGCCCGCTCTCGGACGAGGAGGAGCTGCAGGTGCTGCAGCGCGAGCGCAAGCGGCGCGTCGAAGCGGCGGAGGCGTTCCGGGGCGGCGGCCGTGAGGAACAGGCGGCCGCAGAGGAAGGCGAGCTCGCCGTGCTGGAGGAGTTCATGCCCGAGCAGCTGGCGGAGGACGAGCTCGAGGAGATCGTCGACGACGCGATCGCCGAGAACGGCGCCACCAGCATGCGCGACTTCGGGAGAGTCATGGCCGATGTCATGCCGCAGGTCAGCGGGCGCGCCGACGGCTCGGTGGTCAGCCAGCTCGTGAAAGAGAAGCTGGCGTGAGACAAATGTCTCGAGCCGGGCGGAGCCGCAGCCAGCTGGTGAAAGAGAAGCTCGCGTGACCGAGCAGGTGCTCGACGTCTCGAACGACGTCGCGGCTGAGCTGGCGACGATCGGGGACGGCGTGCTGGAGGCGCTGCGCGAGCGCTTGGCGATCAAGATCCTGCTGCGCGGCAACCGGCTGACGCTCGCCGGTGACGACGTCAACGTCGCCGAGGCGCGTGCGGTCGTCGACGAGCTCGTCGAGCTGGTCGAGACGGGGCAGGAGATCGGCCCCGCCACCGTCGACGCGGTGCTGAGGGCGATCGACCAGGCCGAGAACGTCCAGGACGTCTTCAGCGACGTCGTCTGGCGGCACCGCGGCAAGCAGATCACGCCGAAGACGGTGACGCAGAAGCGCTACGTCGACGCGATCCGCAACTGCACCGTCACGTTCGGGATCGGTCCGGCGGGCACCGGGAAGACGTACCTCGCCATGGCCCTCGCCGTCGCTGCGCTGCAGGAGCGGCAGGTGGCGCGCATCATCCTCACGCGCCCGGCCGTCGAGGCGGGCGAGCGCCTCGGGTTCCTTCCCGGAGACATGCTCGCGAAGGTCGATCCGTACCTCAGGCCGCTCTTCGACGCGCTCTACGACATGCTCGACGCCGACCGGCTGTCCGCGCACATGGAGCGCGGCGTGATCGAGGTTGCGCCGCTGGCATTCATGCGGGGTAGGACGCTCAATGACTCGTTCATCATCCTGGACGAGGCGCAGAACACCTCGCCCGAGCAGATGCAGATGTTCCTGACCCGGCTCGGCTTCGGCTCGAAGGTGGTCG
>JBJMJL010000110.1:0-5409 GCA_045806365.1 Gaiellaceae bacterium | reverse complement strand
CGTTCCCCGCGGAGCGGCGTACCTTCAACGGCTGACCCCGCAGGGGTCGGACGTGACCCAGCAGGGGTCTGACCCCAGCCTTAGCGCTGCAGCGTCTTGGAGACGGCGAGCACTTGGCCCTTCGCATCCAGGGCTTGCACGGCGACGTACTTGCCCTTTGCCGGGAGCGTTATCGCCGTCTCGAAGCCCGACTTCGCCACTGCGGGACCCGCCGCGAGGTCGTCGTTCGTGTCGCCGGTCAGCACCTGCCAGCGCGCGACGTCGGTCGCGCCGTTCCAGCTGACGTAGGCCTTGTCGCCGACGACGACGATCGCGGGCGGCTCCTTCGGGTGGCCGTGCCAGACGAACCTGTAGGCGCGATACGTGTCGGCGTCCTCGCCCGGCTTCTTGCCCTGCCCGAAATACGCGTCCCAGAGAACGCGGCCGTTCTTGTCGAGCTCGCTCACATAAGGCCAGGCGCCCCACCCGACCAGCAGGTGACCGTCCGGTAGGAACTGCGCATTGCCCTCGAACGGTGAGAGCAGCTTCTTGGGATGGGTGTAGCTGCGCAGCAGCGTCGCGGTCTTCCGCTGGTCATCGAGCTTCAGCACGAGCACGCGCGTGAACTTCTCGACCGGAGGAGCCGCGCCGTTGTCGAAGAGCGTGAGCGTCCCGTCGGGCTGCCGCCGTGCGTCGTGCTGCCACGCGAACCGCGCTCCCGCCCCGAGCTTGAAGTCGCTCTTCGTCCCGCCGAGGCGCCACAGCACCTTCCCGTTTTTTCGATCGACCTCGTAGAGCGCGTGCGTGTTGCGGCCGGAGATCAGCAGGTTCCCGTTCGGCTCCTCGGCGATCGAGTTGAGGTGGATGTAGTCGTACGGGAACGGCTTCGTCCCGAGTTGCTTCTTGGGCGGCTTCGAGTACGACTCCTTGATCCCGATCTGCGGGTAGCTGTGCCACTCGAAGAGCACGCGGCCGGTGGGGATGTCCACCTCCTGCACGATCCCGTCCCAGATCAGTCCGTTCCTCGGGCCGCCGATCGGCGTCAGGTCGACGCGCTTGCGGTGGTAGATCGTCATCAGCGCCGTGTCCCGCGATGTCAGCAGGAACTCGTGCACGTCGCCGGCGAGCCCGCGCCCGGGCCGCACCTCGGCGATCGGGCGGTATGAGGTGTCGTAGATGACGTACCAGCCGTTGCCGACTCCGACCTTCGACACGCGGCCGCGCCACCAGGTCAGGACCGGCTTCCCGCGGTAGCGCTGCGCGCGGAAATCCGTGATCCCCTTCGTCAGCTTCAGCGGGCGGAACCAGACCACCTGGCCGTTGTTGTCCATGATCATCGGCCCCGCCTGCGCGACGACCATCTTCGGCCCGATGAAGACGAGCCCCGGAGCCGTGCCCTTCGCGGGCGTCCGGATCTTCACGATCGGCGGCTTCAGCTCGGGGCGCGAGCGGAAGTGCTGTGACGGAGGCAGCGGGCCCTCGGGCTTCGGCGGCGCGGCCTGCTGCTTCTGCTCGTCGTCGCACGCAGTCAGCAACGCGGCAAGCCCGAACAGGAGGAGCAGCCGTCTCACGCGCGCCCCACCGCCGTCGATCGCGCCATCGACCGGCCGAGCCGGTCGAGCGCGCGCACGGCAACCCACGCGGCGTTGGCCGGCAGCGCGATCGCGGTCTCGAATCCTTCCTTCTCGATCGTCAGCAGTGGACGCAGCTTCTTCTTCTCCGCTCCTACGAGCAGCTGCCACGACCTCACTTCGGTTGCACCGTTCCAGCTGACATACAACGTGTCTCCGTCTACGGCAATCGCCGGTTTGCTACGCGGGCGCCCAACCCACGGAAAGCGATACGCCCGGTACGAATCCGCGCCCTTGCGCGCGAAGCGCAGGTCGAGCAGTGCCTTTCCTTGGGGGCCGAACTCTGTCACAAACGGCTGATGTCCCCAGCCGATCAAGTAGTGCCCGTTCGGCAGCTTCTGCATGTTTCCCTGGTCGACGGCGACGATCGGCGGCGTGTGGACGTACGAATGGAGGAGTGTGGCGCGCTTCGCGCGCTCGTCGAGGCGGAGGACGATTCCGCGCGACTGGCGGCGTAGCTTCGGCGCGGCCGCGTTGTCGAAGATCGTGATCGTGCCGTCCGGCTGGCGGCGCACGTCGTGCTGCCAACCGAAGCGCGCGCCGCGGCCCAAATCGAAGTCGCTGCGCTTGCCCCCGAGCCGCCACATGACCTCTCCCGTTCGCCGGTTGAGCTTGTAGATGGCGTGCGTGTTGCGAGCCGAGACGAGCAGGTTGCCGTCGCGGTCGACCTCGATCGTGTTGATGTGGAAGTAGTCGTACGTCTGGTCGGGATTGCGCGGCAGCCGGTAGTACGACTCCGTCAGCTGCACGTGGCCGATGCTGTGCCACTCGAAGAGCACCTGGCCGGTCTTGATGTCGATCTCCTGCAGGGCTCCTTCGAGCACCTTGCGGCTCTTGACGCGAACGACGTGCGACAGCGTCATGAGCGCCGTCCCTCGCTTCGTGATCGAGAACTCGTGCATGTCGCCGGCCAGCCCGTGGCGCGGGCGGATGTGCTTGATCAGCCGGTACGACTGGTCGTAGATCGAATAGCGGCCGTGCCGCTTGTCGTCCGCTGACTTTCCACGCCACCAGGTCAGCACGGGCTTGCCCTCGTAGTGCTGGACGCGGAAGTCGGTCACCCCGCGCTCGTCGACCGGCCTGAACCAGATCATGCGGCCGCGGTTGTCGAGGATGAGCGGCCCGCCTTGCTCGACCCTCTTCTTCGGCGCGATGAAGATGTAGCCCGGAGAAACCAGGCGCGACAGCTCGAAGAGCTTGATGCGCGGCGGCTTCAGGTCGGGGCGCGACTGATAGTGGCGGTAAGGGACGGCCTGAGCCGCACCCGCCGACGCGAGCACCGCGACGACCAGCAGCGTCGTCGCCGCCGTCGCGCGCGCAGCGGGACGCGCGATCAGCAGAATCGGCGAGGCGACGATGACCGTCGCGCCGATCGCGAGCGCTGCCACGCCGATCGCGTCGAGCGCGTACCCGCCGAGCAGCGCGAGGCCGGCCGCGAGGAACGCAGCGAGCTGGTCGTTGAAGCCGAGGAGCTTGCCGCGCTCGGCCGGGCTCGTCCGGTCGGCCATCTGCGCCGTCGCCGCGACGAACGAGATGTTCCAGCCGACGCCGAGGCCGAGCAGCAGGACCGCCGTGGCGAAGACGCTCGTCACCCAGAGCAGCCCGATCGTCGAGAGCGCCATCACGACCAGGCCGAGCTCGAGCGCCGGCGTCCTACCGACGCGGTCGATCAGCGCGCCGACCACCAGCACGAGCGCATACATGCCGAAGACGTGGGCGCCGATGATCGGGAAGATGTCGTCCTGATGGTGGTGGTAATGCTCGACCACCACGTAGCCCGACAGGTTCATCACCGAGACCATCACGCCGAAGCTCGCCAGCCCCGCGACCATGGCGGGGATCACGCCCGGACGTCGGACGATCTCGCGCAGTGGCGCCGCGGTCGGCGGCGGCTCGTCGGCATGACTGCCGATCAGCTCGGCGATGCGCTTCGGATCGGGACGGACGAACTGAACGAGCACGAGCGCGATCAGCGCGATCCCACCGGCGACGAGCCACGGGACGGTCAGCGCGTCCGCCTCGACGTCCTTGCCGGCGAACATCGGGCTGAAGACCGTCGGGCCGAGGATCGCTCCGAAGACGGAGCCGAACAGCACGTACGAGATTCCGCGCGCGCGTCGCGCCGGCGGGTACATGTCCCCGGCGGCCGTCCGGATCAGCAGCGAGATGGCTTGCGCGGCGCCGATCAGCACGAAGCCGACGATGACGAGCGGTGTCGAGTCGGTATGCGTCGCCAGCCCCGTGACCGCGCAGCCCGCGGCGCCGACGCTGAAGCCGAACGTCAGCACGGGAATGCGCCCGGAGCGGTCCATCATTCGTCCGGCCGGAACCGCCGTCACGGCCGACGCGGTCAGGAAGATCGCCGGACCGAGGCCGAGCAGGCCTCTGACGCCGGTCACGAGGACGAACGTCAGCGACGAGACGGCTGCGACCAGCTGCAGGACGGCGGAGTTCACAGCCAGTGTGGCTGCCAGGAGAACCGTGTTCCGCCGGACCGGCAGCACGTCGTCATTCAACCAGCGGCTTCGGCTGCGGGATTGCTTCAATGGCTCGCGTGAGGCCCGCGGCGATCGCCGTCCTGCTCACCGTCGTGCTCGCGGGCTGCGGTTCGACAGCGGCGCCGCAACTGACCGTCGGTGCCGCGCGCACGTACGACCTCGCCGACTTCAAAGCTTCGCCGAAGCACGTGTCGTTCCGGATCGACCAGCCGTCGGGCGCGCCTCTCACCCAGTACCGCACGGGCAGCGGACCGCACACCGGCGTGCACCTGATCATCGTGCGTGACGACCTCGGCGCGATCATTCACAGGCATCCGCAGCCGCAGGCCGGCGGCGTCTTCGACCAACAGCTGACGTTTCCGACGCCGGGGCGCTACCGCGTCGTCGTCGACGCGTACCCGCGTTTGAGCGGTCCGCTGCGCAACTTCCAGCTGTTCCGGTGGATCACCGTGCGAGGATGGGCGCCACGCCGAGCGCTGCCGCCGTTTCGGCGCATGGTGACGGTGGACGGCTATCGCTTCACGCTGCGTGGTCGGCCGCAGCTGCACCCCGTGCAGGCGAACTTCCTCACCGTCGACGTGAAGCGGCCGGACGGATCGCCCGCGGCCTTCTCGCCCTGGCTCGGCGCGCTCGCGCACGCGATCTTCTTCCGTTCCGGGACGCTCGATTACTTCCACACGCATGTCTGCTCGGCGCGCACGGCTGGCTGCACGTCCGTGCTCGGCGGCTCGCGTGTGGCAGGGACGCAGACGAAACCGGGTCAGCTCCGCGTCGGCGTGCTGCTTCCCGTCGGCGGAAAGTGGCGGCTGTTTCTGCAGTCGAAGGTGGACGGGCGCGTGCTGACGGCGCCGTTCACGCTGACGGTCCGATGATTCTCGTTCCGATCCTCGTCGTCCTCATCGCGCGCTGGATCGCGTACGCCGTGCAGCCTTCGCCCACCGCGCACCTGCTCGAGAATCGCGCCGGCGGGCCGGTGCTACCCGTCGTGGCGCTGACGACGCTCGCGCTCGGCGTTGCGCTCGCAGTCGTCGTCTGCTGGCTGGCCGCGCTCGCGGTGCGCGAGCGCGCGCTCGTCGAGCGGCGCAGTGCGGAGCCGTTCGCGGTGCGTCGCACTCTCCTGCTGGCGTGCTCGTTCGCGCTTGTCGCGTATCTGGGCGGCGGCTTGCTGGAGGCGTACGTGCACTGGCGCGCGGGTCTCGGCTGGCACGGCCTGCACTGTCTCGCCGGCCCGGTGCACATGAACCTGCTGCCGCTCGAGACGGGTCTCTCGTTCGTCGCCGCCGCACTCGTTGCGGCGGCAC
>JBJMJL010000109.1:0-8858 GCA_045806365.1 Gaiellaceae bacterium | reverse complement strand
GCCGCCTCCCCATCAAGAAGACGTACAAGCTGTTCATCGGCGGCGCCTTCCCGCGCTCCGAATCGGGCCGGACGTACGAGGCCGAAGGGCAGAACGTCGCGCACGCGTCACGCAAGGACGTGCGGGATGCGGTCCGCGCGGCACGTGGCGCGCTGCCGAAGTGGGCCGGCATGACGGCCTACAACCGCGGCCAGGTCATCTACCGGATCGCCGAGATGATCGAGGCACGCACCGCCGAGTTCGCGGAGCTCTGCAGCGGCCGCGACGAGGTGGAGCGCAGCGTCGATCGGCTCGTCTGGTACGCCGGCTGGACGGACAAGCTCGCGCAGGTCCTCGGCGGCTCCAATCCCGTCGCGGGCCCGTACTTCAACTTCACCGTCCCCGAGCCGACCGGCGTCGTGGCTGTGCTCGCGCCCGACGATCCACCGCTGCTCGGACTCGTGTCGCGCGTCGCGCCGGCGCTCACCGGTGGGAACGCCGTCGTCGCCGTCGCTTCCGAGACGAGGCCGCTCGCTGCGATCGAGCTCGCCGAGGCGCTCGCGACGTCGGACGTCCCGGGCGGGACCGTCAACCTGCTCACCGGGTGCCGCTCGGAGCTCGCGCCTTGGCTCGCAGGGCACATGGACGTCAATGCAATCGACCTGACGGGCGCGGACGGCGACACCCCCGACCTGGAGCGGGCGGCGGCAGACAACGTCAAACGCGTCGTTCACGGCGTGGCGGACGGTCAGAGCCCGTGGGACATCGCGGCGTTCCTCGAGCTCAAAACGGTCTGGCACCCGGTCGGCCAGTAAGAATCCCGACGATCACGCAGTTCGAAGTGTTCTCTTTCGCGACATTCGGGGTTAAGCGGCCGCGCGGGCAGAGCCCGCACGGCCTCCATACGGCGCCGCCAAGTCGGCGCCTAGCTCCGCTGTGAGGTTCAGCCAGGCGATCTCCGAGGGGGACGGGATCTCGCTCATCGTCGAGGTCGCGAACGCGGAGGCGGCGCGTGTCGCGGCGACCGAAGGAGCGGAGGCAGTCGTCGTCCGCCGCGCACTCGACGGCGACATCGACCTGCCTGTTCTCTGGCGCGGATCGTCGCGTGCTGCGGACGCCGCAGCCGCCCGCGCCGACGCGTGGGTCGTCCCGGTCGACGACGACGGCGACAACGATCACGATCTCGACCGCGTCGTCGAGGTGTCCAACCCAGAGGAGCTCGAGCACGCGCTCGAGCGGTTCGATCCGGAGATCTTCCTCTTCTCCGTCGGCGAGGACGACGACGCAGACGCGATGCAGAACGCGCTCGACTTGCTCGCGGATCTTCCGGCCGGCAAGCTCGCCGTCGCGGAAGTGGCGGTGTCGAGCCGCGAGCAGGTGGACGAGCTCGAGCGGGCGGGAGTCGATGCAGTCATCGTCGGAGCGCGAAACGTCGCCGGCCTCGTCGGCGATCCAGCGCCGCCGGTCTAAGGCGCCTACTCGACGTCACCGGCTCAACTCCCGCTTCGAGCGCTGGTCCGACACGCGCTGGGGCGGGGCCGGCAGCGCACTCGCCGCCATCCTCGCCGGCGCGGCCGTGCTGCGCGCCGTCGGCATCCAGTACGGGCTGCCGTTCGGAAACCTGCTCAATCCCGACGAGCAGTCGATCGTCGCGCGCTCGTGGCGGCTCGTGCACGGCGGCGGCGGCGATCCGCACTGGTTCGACTACCCGACGCTGCTCATGTACGTGAACGCGCCGTTCCAGGCGTGGCAGGACAGCCCCTCGTATCTGACCGCGCGGATCGTGGCGATCGTCCTGGCACTCGCCGCGATCGCCGCGACGTGGTGGCTGGGCCGTCGTGCGTACGGGAGCGGCGTCGTACCGGCGGCGATCGTCGCGGTCTGCACGATCAGCGTGGCGTACTCGCGCATGGCTGTGACCGATGTCCCGCTCATGCTCGGCGTCGCCGTCGCTCTGGCGCTGATGGTGGAGGGGCGGATCGAGCTCGCAGGTGTCGCCGTCGGCCTCGCGATCGGCTTCAAGTACCCGGGCGTGTTCTTGCTCGTCCCGCTCGTCGTCGCGGCGTGGAAGCAATGGGGGAGGCTCGCCGCGGGCGTCGGGCTCGCCGTCGTCGCATTTTTCGCCTCGAGCCCGTTCGTG
This sequence comes from Gaiellaceae bacterium, assembly GCA_045806365.1. Taxonomy (GTDB): domain Bacteria; phylum Actinomycetota; class Thermoleophilia; order Gaiellales; family Gaiellaceae; genus 3-1-20CM-4-69-9. The sequence goes on along the minus strand of JBJMJL010000109.1, from coordinate 6,739 downwards.
CTGGTCCACAGGCACCAGGCCTGGGAGCAGGCGCGCCACGTGCAGCGGCTCGCGCGCGACGGGTGGCTCGGGTTCGAGCACGACCATGCCGCCCCGATCGCGTTCGTCGCGCGCCTGTGGGACGGGCTCGGCCCGGCGCTGATCATCTGCGTGCTCGGCCTCGTCATCGCGCTGATCCGGCGCACGCGCGTCGACCTGATCCTCGCGCTGTTCGTCGTCGTGTACTTCATCGACCTGCTGACGATCCGCGCGCACTTCGACCGCTACGTCCTGCCGCTCGTGCCACCGCTCGCCGTGCTCGCCTCGCGCTTCCGTGCGCTCGCACCCGTGACGCTGCTCCTGCTCGTCGTGCCGCTCACCTGGTCGATTCGGGACACGAAAGAGCTGACGCGCACCGACACGCGCGTGCTCGCCTACGACTGGCTGCAACGGCAAAGGCCGCCGCTCTTCGCCGTCGCGGCTGACCCCTCTACGCCGCGCGCTCCACTCGTCCTGCCGCTGCAACTGCCGGGGCCGAAGCGCCCGTTCGACCGCAACCGGAACGTCGACCACCTCAAGCAGCTCGGCATCCGCTATGTCTTCATCACCGGCGCGGTCACCGACCGTGTGCTCGCCGCCCGCTCGGACTATCCGCGCGAGGCGGCGTTCTACGACTCGCTGCGCCGCCGCGCGAAGGTCGTCTTCCGGCTCGAGCCGGGAGACGGACGTGCGGGGCCCTGGGTCAAGATTTACCGGCTATAACGGAGCCGTGAAACGGCTCGGTCTCCTCGCACTCGCCGTCTGCGTGCTCGCCGGGTGCGCCGGCGGCAGCACGGATGTCTCCCTCAAGCTGTCCGAGAAGCTGCGTTGCCGGGGCGAGGCCGGCTGGCAGCGGCTTGCAAACCGCATCGACGCGCCTGTCTTCTGCCCGGCGTGGCTGCCGGACCCGCTCGACGGTGTCATCGGCAGCCGCTGGAACAACATCGACGAGGTCGGCCGTGATCGCAGCTACCTGCTCAGCTGGGTGTGGCAGGAAACCGGCCCGGGCGCGGCCGGAGGGGAGAAGCACGTGAACCTGCGCGGCTATCCCGGACGTACTCGTGTGCCGAAATGTGTCGACGCCGACTCGAAGCAGCGCAGGCTGATCCCGTGCTTCAGCGACGCCGCCGGCAAGGTGCACGGCGGCGGGCTGACGGCGACGGTGTACAACGTCAACCAGGACGCCGATCAGTGGCACGTGCTGTACGCGTGGCGTCACAACGGCTCGCTCTACACCGCCAGCGAGCACGTCGCACCTCCGTACACGTATCGCAGGGTGCGCCGGAACCTCGATCGCATCATGCGCAGCCTCGTCGTCATCCAACCGACCTAGCGTGGGCCTGACACGACGACAGGTGCTCGCGGGCGCCGCGGCGGGCGCGCTAGGCGCGGCCGGGATCTACGAGCTCGTCGATCAGCTCGGCGGCGACGCGCCAAAACGCCCGGTGGGTTTGCCGCGGCCCGACGAGCAGCACCTGCTCGACGGCGTTTCCGTCGTGCTCGACAACAACGTGGAGGTCGTCGTACCGCCGCTGCACCACCAGCTCGTGACCGCGAAGGTGCGTGCCGGCGACGTGCGCGCCGCGCAACGCGAGCTGTCCGACGCGCTCGCCGAGCTGGACAGCCGCTACGAGCAGACACCCGCCGGTCTCGGCGTCACGCTCGCCTGGGGCTTGCCTTACTTCGAGCGCCACGTCGCGGAGGCGTGGCGCGCGCATGCACCGCACGACCGCCGCGCGGACAAGCCTGCGCTGATCGCGGCGGTCCGCTTCCCGAGTGACCCCGATGAAACGGTGCTGGAGAACAACGACGTCGCCGTCCTGCTGCGCAGCGACTCGCGCGACCACATCGCCGACGGCGCCAAGACGCTCTTCCGCGATCTCGCGCTGTTCGATGTCACCAGCATCCGGCGCGGATTCGTCGGCGGCGGTCTGCCGAAGCAGATGGCGACGGCCGCGGGTGTCCCCGGCGCGGATCTCATTCCCGCCAAGGCGCAGCTCTTCCTCGGCTTCACGTCGACGCAGAGCGCGGCCCTCGGCCCACGGTTGATCGCGAACCACGAGACGCTCGGTTTCGTCGACCTCGGCCCGCGCGCGTACTTCCGCCAGGGGACGAGCATGCACGTGTCGCACCTGTTCGAAGACCTCGAGGCGTGGTATCTGAACTTCGACTTCCGCGAGCGCGTCGATACTGCGTTTCGTCCGGGCCAGCCGGACGTCCGCGAGGGCACGCTGACGATCCCGCAGGACGCGAAGCGTGCGGACAGCGTGCCGTTGGTCGAGCGCGAGTTCCGGCGGCAGGGACGCATCGGGCACAGCTCGGCCATCCAGACCTCCTCGCGCCTGCAGCGCGACCACGTGGCGGACGACGGAACGCTCTACAAGCGCGGCACGGCGATTCCGCAGCGCGCCGACTTCAACACCCTCGACAACCCATTCGCGTGGAGCGCGCGGCCGGACGCCGACGGGATGGGCACAGGCCCGCGCGCGGGACTGCACTTCATCGTCTTGAACCCGTCGAGCGACGACTTCCATCGCAACCGTCTGGCCATGGACGGCGTGTTACCGGACGGCACGCGGCTCCCGCTCGCGGCGCGTGAGCGCAATCAAGGCTTCAACTCGGTGCTGCGGACCACGCATCGCCAGAACTTCCTCGTGCCGCCGCGGCGCCACCGGGCGTTTCCCTTGGCAGAGCTCTAGCTCACCCGAAGAACGCCTTGGCGACCGCGAACCAGTCGTCGGGCACCGTCTTCAGCTCGGCCGTGGCGTCCTTGAGCGGGACGTCGACGATGCGGTCGCCGTGCAGGGCGGCCATGCGGCCGAATCTCTGCTCCTCGACGAGATCCGCGGCCTTCAAGCCGTAACGCGTCGCGAGCACGCGGTCGCGTGCGGTCGGCGACCCGCCGCGCTGCACATGCCCGAGCACGGTGACGCGCGTCTCGTAACCGGTGCGCTGCTCGATTTCGCGCGCCAGCGCGGCGCCGATGCCGCGCTCGGATAGCCGGACATGGCCGAACTCGTCGACGTCGCCGCCGTCCTCCGCACCCTCGAGCTCGAACCCTTCCGACACGACGACGATGGAGAAGTCCTTGCCGCGCTCGTGCCGGCGCTGGATGTCGGCGCACGCCTCGTCGACGGAGATCGGCTGCTCGGGGATGAGGATGACGTCGGCACCGCCCGCGATGCCGCTCATGACCGCGATCCAGCCGGTGTGGCGCCCCATCACCTCGACGACCATGACGCGGTTGTGCGACTCCGCGGTCGTGTGCAGCCGGTCGATCGCCTCGGTCGCAATCGTGACTGCCGTGTCGAACCCGAACGTGTAGTCGGTCGCCGACAGGTCGTTGTCGATCGTCTTCGGGACGCCGACGACCGGAAACTCATATTCCTCGTAGAGCCTCGCGGCGACGCCGAGCGTGTCCTCGCCTCCGATCGCGACGAGGGCGTCGAGCCCGGCGGTGCGGAAGTTGGCCCGCACCTTGTCGACGCCTCCGTCGAGCTTGAACGGATTGGTCCGCGTCGTGCCGATGATCGTCCCGCCGCGCGGGAGCAGGCCGGAGATCTCGCGCGGCCCGAGCGGCTCGAACAATCCATCGACGAGCCCGCGCCAGCCTTCGCGAACTCCGATCACCTCACTGCCGCGCGTCATCACGCGCCGTCCGGTGGCGCGGATCACCGCGTTCAGGCCGGGACAGTCGCCGCCTCCGGTGAGCACGCCGACGCGCATCAACGCATCCTATGAACGCGCGCTACCGCTTCGCGGGCAACGCGCGTGCGAACGCGACGCCTCGGTCGACCCAGCCGGAGAGCTGCTGCTTCGTCCGCACTGCCGGCGCATCCACGCGCAGCCAACCACGCATCGCCCGGCCGCGCATCTCCATCACTTCCACGCCCGGCTTTTTCGTCAAGGCGTCCGAGTCGTCCGGATCGACACGAACGAGCAGTCCGCCCTGGCCGCTCGCCGCTACCGACATGTTCCCGTTCACGAGGAACGCGAGCCCGCCGAACATCTTCTTCTCCGTGATGCCGGTTTGACCGGCGACAAGCTCGCGGATCCGCTCGGCCAGTCTCTCGTCGTAGGCCATGGATGACGAAGGTACGCGATCGAAGGTTCCCGGCGGGCTGGTCTCGATTGACTATTCCCCGGGCCACGTCTACCGTCGCTTCCGAGGTGCTCCCTGCGGCCGCCTCCGACCGCCGTCCATAGGAGCAAGCATGAGGTGCACGTCGTGAGCGGGACCCGGACCCGTGCCGCCCATCGCCTTGGCGTGCGGCGAGTTCTGTTGGCCGTTCCGCGTGGCTACTGCGCCGGCGTCGAGCGCGCGATCAAGTGCGTCGAGGAGGGGCTCGAGCGCTGGGGCGCACCGCTGTACGTCCGCCGCCAGATCGTGCACAACGACCACGTCGTGCGCGAGCTGGAGCAAGCCGGCGCCGTCTTCGTCGACGACGTGTCGTCCGTTCCGGAGGGAGCGAGGATCGTCTTCTCCGCGCACGGTGTGTCGCCCGCAGTCGAGCGCGCGGCCGAGCAGCGCGGCCTCACGGCGGTCGACGCGACGTGCCCGCTCGTGACGAAGGTGCACTCTGAGGTGCGTCACTACGCGGCGCGCGGCTTCACAGTCCTCCTGATCGGTCACGCGGGGCACGACGAGGTCGAGGGCACGACCGGCGTCGCACCCGAGCACGTGCTCCTCGTCGAAACGGTCGAGGACGCGGAGAGGATCGAGCCGCCCCAAACGGCCCGGCTCGCCTTCGTGACGCAGACGACGCTGTCCGTCGACGAGACGGCAGAGATCGTGCGCGTGCTGCGCAGGCGCTTCCCGCACATCGAGGCACCCCGTAAGGAAGACATCTGCTACGCGACCACCAACCGCCAGCGCGCCGTCAAGGCGATGCTGCCGGAGATCGACGCTCTCCTCGTCATCGGCTCGCACAACAGCTCGAACACGCGACGGCTCGTCGAAGTCGCCGAGGCCGGCAATGTCCCGGCAGAGCGGATCAACGACGAACGCGACATCGACGAAGCCTGGCTCGAGAACGTCGAGACGCTCGGAGTGACGTCGGGGGCGTCCGTTCCCGAGCGCCTGGTCGAGGGCGTGCTGGGATGGCTGCGCGAGCGATCCGCGATCGAGCTCGCGGTGGTCGGCAGCCCCGAGGAGAACGTCTTCTTCAACCTGCCGCTGTCGATCCGGAGCACGAGGTGAGCCTGCAGGCGCCCGGGGACCTCGCCGTCGGCACCGGGCACGACGTCGACCTCGTGACCCAGACGTTGGCCCAGGCGCGCGCCGACGTCCTCGCCGAGCTCGAGCGGCTGTTCGAGCGCAGACGGCAGACCGGCTACGGCCCGCTGTACGACCTGCTTGCCGACTACCCGTTCCGCGAAGGCAAAGGACTACGGCCGGCGATCTGCTTCGCGGCGTGCCGCGCCGTCGGCGGACGCACCGAACAGGCGCTCCTGTCGGCGAGCGCGCTCGAGCTGTTCCACAACGCCTTCCTCGTGCACGACGACGTGGAAGACGGCTCGCAGTTTCGACGAGGTCGCGTCACGCTCTTTCAGGAGCACGGCGCGCCGGTTGCCATCAACGTCGGCGATGCGACGAACGTGCTGGCGATGGACCTGCTCCTCGCGAACACGACGGCGCTCGGCGTCCGCAAGGCACTGCTCGTCTTCCGCGAGGTGGAGCGCATGGCGCGCGAGTCCGCAGAAGGGCAGGCAATCGAGCTCGGCTGGATCAGCGCGTCGAACTTCGACCTCGGCGACCGCGACTACGTGCGCATGGCGTACAAGAAGACCTGCTGGTACACGGTGATCGCCCCGCTTCGGATCGGCGTCATCTGCGGTAGCGCCCCGGGTGCGCTCGCGCCGCTCGAGGACGAGCTCGTGCCGCTGATCGAGCTCGGCTTCCTCGCGGGCATCGCGTTCCAGATCCACGACGACCTCCTGAACCTCGAAGCCGACGAAGCGCTGTACGGAAAGGAGACCAGCGGCGATCTGTGGGAAGGCAAACGGACGGTCATGCTCCTCCACTTCATGCGAACCGTGCGCGGCGCCACACGCGCTCGCGCGCTGAAGCTGCTCCGTACCCCGCGAACGCAAAAGGGGCCGGAAGACGTCGCGTGGCTGCTCGAGGCGATGATCGAGGCAGGCTCGCTCGAGCACGGCCGGCGGCTCGCGCTCGACTATTCCGAACGTGCGCTTGCGTTTGACGAAGCCGGTCTCCCGTTCCTGCAGGAAAACGAGGCCCGCCGTTTCCTGCGTGAGATGCTTCGGTACGTGATCGAGCGCGTGAAGTGAGCGAGGAGCGACTGCACATGTCGAACCAGCAAGGTGAAGGCGGCGGCGTTTTCAGCGAGCTCCTCCGGCTTCAGTCGGAGTTCCAGACGCGCCTCGCCGAAGAGACGCTGAATTACCTGCGTCGCGTGCAGGGGGCAGCCGCCCCGGCGTCCCCGGGCACGGTGCTGGTCCCTCAGGAAGACGCGACGGTCGCCGCAGCCGGATCCCCGGGGTCGACCGTCCAGCTGAACCTGGAGATCGAGAACCGCCAACGCATGCACTGCGTCGTGACCCCGATGCTGAGCCCGCTCGTGAGCTCCGACGGGGTCACGTGGTTCCCCGCCGCGTCGCCGGCGCCGGCGCCTCTGCTCGCACCTGCGGAGTCGCGGGCGCGGGCCGAGGCGGTGGCGATCCCTGCCGCGCACCCGCCGCGCGACTACCGCGGTGCACA
>JBJMJL010000108.1:0-31239 GCA_045806365.1 Gaiellaceae bacterium | reverse complement strand
ACCGCGCGCCAGCCGCCCTTCACGAGCGTGAACGGCAGCGTGAGGTCGTGCCCCATGACGGGATCCACGCGCACGTACGCCTCGCGGCGCACGGCGTAGATCGCGCCGTTGCCCGCGGTGATCGAGCAGAGGCGCGACTCGAGCGCGCGGACCGCCATCTCGTAGCGCCAGTAGACGCCCTCCTGGTTCGTCCCGCCGTCCGAGACGAAGCGGACCTGGCCGCACGCGTAGCCGACCCGCGGGTCGGCGAAGCGGGCCACGAGCGCCCGCAGCGCATCGGGCTCCCACACCGCGTTGGCGTCCGAGAACGCGAGGATCTCTCCCTCGGTCTGCCGGACGGCGGTGTTCTGCGCGGCGACCTTGCCGCCGCGTGGGCAACGGATCAACCGCACGCCGGGTGTCTCCTCGACCAGCTCGTCGGTGCGATCCGTCGACGCATCTGACGCGACGACGATGTCGAACCGGTCGCGTGGATAGTCCTGAGCGAACAGGTTCTGCAGCCGCCGTTCGATCACCGTCTCTTCGTTGTGGGCCGCGACGACGACGGTCACGGGCGGCGTGAAGTCGCCCTTGCGCACCGCGCGTCCGCGCACCCGCGCGAGCGCCGCCGCGGCCAGCGGGTACCCACCCTGGGTCCACGCGAGCGCGCCCAGCGACGACCAGAACAGGACCTTCGCGATCACGCGGTCTTGACGGACGCTGCGAGCTTCTCGACCGACTCCTTCGCGTCGCCGAAGAGCATGACTGTCCTCGGGTTCAGGAACAGCGGGTTGTCGATTCCGGCGAAGCCCGGGCTCATGCTGCGCTTCAGCACCACCACCTGCTGCGCCTGGTCGACGTTGAGGATCGGCATGCCGTAGATCGGGCTGCCGGAGTTGCTGCGCGCGTCGGGATTGACGACGTCGTTCGCGCCGATCACGAGTGCGACGTCGGTGCGCGGGAACTCGGGATTCGCCTCTTCCATCTCCTTCAGCTGCGGGTACGGGACGTTCGCCTCGGCCAGGAGAACGTTCATGTGGCCCGGCATACGGCCGGCGACCGGATGGATTGCGTACGACACCTCGACCCCCCGCGCCTCGAGCAGGTCGGCAAGGGCGCGCACGTCGTGCTGCGCCTGCGCCACCGCCATCCCGTAGCCGGGCACGAAGACGACCTTGCTCGCATACGCCAGCATGATCGCGACGTCCTCCGCGGTTGCGGAGCGCACCTGCCCGTCGCCTGCGCCGGCCGCCGGACCGGCCGCCGCGGGCGCCAGCTGGCCGAAGGCGCCGAAGAGGACGTTCAGGACCGAGCGGTTCATCGCCCGGCCCATCAGGATCGTCAGCATCGTGCCGGACGCGCCGACGAGCATGCCGCTGACGATCAGCACGTTGTTCTCGAGCTCGAACCCGGTCGCCGCCGCCGCCAGGCCGGTGAACGCGTTCAGCAGCGAGATCACGACGGGCATGTCGGCGCCGCCGATGGGCAGCACGAACAGCACGCCGAACAAGAGCGAGCCGCAGACGAGCGCCCAGATCAGCCACTGCTGCTCGGCGCCGGCCGCGATGGCGATGCCCGCCGCGGCGATCGCGGCGAACAGCAGTGCGTTCGCCGGCTGCTGGAGTGGATAAACGATCGGCCGGCCGCGGATCAGCTCCTGGAGCTTCGCGAACGCGACCATCGACCCTGCGAACGAGATGCTCCCGATGATCGCGGAGAGCATGATCGCCGCGCTGATGTCCGTCTTGAGCGTCCCTGGGTCCGGTGCGCGGTTGTGGAACTCGGCGAGCGCGATCAGAGCCGCCGCGCCGCCGCCCACGCCGTTGAAGAGCGCGACCATCTGCGGCATCGCGGTCATCCGCACGCGGCGCGCCGCAACCGCGCCGAAGACGCCGCCGACGGCCATCCCGACGAGGATCTCCCAGTAGCTGACGAGCTCGCTCTGCGCGAACGTGACCCCGATCGCGAGGAGCATCCCGAGTGCGCCGATCTGGTTGCCGCGCCGTGCCGTGGTCGGGTGCGAGAGGAACCGCAACGCCAGGATGAAGGTCACGATCGTGACCAGGTACAGAAGATTTGTGACCTCGCGGCTCAAGGCTCGGAGTCTTTGTGCTCCCGCTTCTTGAACATCTCCAGCATCCGGTCGGTGACGACGAAGCCGCCGACCACGTTCGCGGAGGCGAGCACGACGGCGACCAGGCCGATGATCGTCGTGAGCGTGTCCTTGTCGTCCATCCCGGCGACGAGCATCGCTCCGACGATGACGATGCCGTGGATCGCGTTCGTTCCCGACATGAGCGGCGTGTGCAGCAGCGTCGGCACCTTCGAGATCACCTCGAACCCGAGGAAGATCGCGAGCACGAGAATCGTGATCTCGAAGGTGAGGAGCAGGCCGTGGCTCATGCGGCCACCTGGGCGCGTGTCACGCATGCTCCGGCCGTGATCTCGTCGTCCCAGTCGAGCGCGAGCTCCCCTTCCGGAGCCAGGTGCTGCAGCAGCGCCGAGACGTTGCGCGCATACAGCTGGCTGGCGTGGAACGGCATCGTCGACGGCAGGTTCGTCGACCCGACGATCGTGACGCCCCCGCTTTCCGTCACCTCGCCCGGCTTCGTCAGCTCGCAGTTGCCGCCGGCCTCGGCGGCCAGGTCGACGATGACGGATCCGGCCCGCATGCGCTCGACCGCGCTCGCGGGAATGATGCGTGGCGCAGCGCGGCCGGGAACGAGCGCGGTCGTGATCACGACGTCGTAGTCCGGTATGCGCGCTTCGAGTCCTTCCTGCTGGCGGCGTTGCTCCTCCTCCGTCAGCTCGCGCGCGTAGCCGCCGGCCGCCTCCTCGGTGACGATGCCGAGGTCGAGGAAGGTCGCGCCGAGGCTCTCCACCTGCTCGCGCACGACCGGACGAACGTCGAAGCCGGAGACGACCGCGCCGAGCCGGTGCGCGGTCGCAATGGCCTGCAGGCCCGCGACGCCGGCGCCGACAATCAACACCTTCGCCGGCGCGACGGTGCCGGCAGCCGTCATGAGCATCGGAAAGAAACGCGGCAGTCGATCGGCTGCGACGAGCACCGCTTTGTAGCCCGACACCGTCGCCTGCGACGACAGCGCGTCCATCGGCTGCGCCCGTGTGATGCGCGGGATCGACTCCATCGCGAAGGCGTGCACGCCGCGCTCGGCGAGACGCTCGATCCCGGCGGCGTCGGTCAGCGGCTCGAGGAAGCCGACCAGCACCTGACCGCTACGCAGCCGCTGCACCTCGTCCGCGTTCGGCTTGCGCACCTTGACGACGGCGTCCACGTCCCACGCCGAATCCGCGACTTCGGCGCCTGCCTCGCTGTACGCGTCGTCGCTGAACGACGCCTCGTTTCCGGCGCCGGGCTCGACCCGGACGTCGAAGCCCGCGGCCGCAAGCCGCGAAACCGCGTCAGGGACGAGTGCCACTCGACGCTCGCCTGGCTCGAGCTCCCGCGGGACGCCGATGCGCACGCCGCGATCTTACGTACGTTTACCGGGCGTGACCCACTTCATCGAGGACTATGGGCTCCTCTTCCTGTTCGCGATCGTCTGCCTCGAAAGCGCAGGTTTGTGGGTACCCGGCGAGACGGCGCTGATCGCCGCGGCGGTCTATGCGTCGAACGGCCACCTCTCGCTCGAGAGCGTCATCGCGGTCGCGGCGGTCGCGGCGATCATCGGAGACAACCTCGGCTACTGGATCGGCCGTGAAGGCGGGCGGCGCCTGCTCAACCACTGGGCCGCGACCCGGCGGTTCGCGGAGCGGACGCTACCGCCGGCGGAACGCTTCTTCGAAAGGCACGGCGGCAAGGCCGTCTTCCTCGCGCGCTTCTTCGGCGGCGTGCGCGTCACCGGCGCGTGGATCGCCGGCATGTCTCGCATGAACTGGTGGCGCTTCCTGTTCTGGAACGCGGCCGGCGGGATCGTCTGGGCGATCGGCGTCAGCCTGCTCGCGTTCTACGCGGGCAAGGCCGCCGCCGACGCGCTCGAGCGGTACGGCATCTACGCGGCGATCGCGGGCGGGATCCTCCTGGTGCTGGGAATCGCGGCGCTGCACGTGTGGAAGCGGCGCGTCGCGAGCGAGAACGCGTGAAGGCCCTCGCCGTCGCGCTCGCCGGCTTCGCCCTCGTTTGCTGCCGCGCCTCGGCCGCGCCGACGGCTCTGCCCGACTTCGAGCACGTCGTCCTCGTGGTGCTCGAGAACAAGGAGTCGACGGACATCGTCGGCAGCCGCAGCGCGCCGGCGTTCAACCTCTACGGCCGCGTCTACGCGCGCATCGCGAACTACTACGCGGTCACGCATCCGAGCCTCCCGAACTACCTCGCGCTCGTCGGCGGCTCGACGTTCGGCATCACGACGAACTGTGTCGACTGCGACATCGACGCAGCCAGTCTCGCCGATTCGATCGAGGCGTCCGGCCGCACCTGGAAGGCCTATATCGAAGGGCTGCCGCGCCGCGGCTTCGCCGGCGGGGCCGCCGGCCGTTACGCGAAGAAGCACAACCCCTTCGCCTATTTCCGGCGAGTGATGGGAGATCCCGCTCGCGCGAACAGGATCGTCCCGTCGAGCGAGCTCGCCGGCGACGTCGCCGCGAAGCGACTGCCCGACTTCGCGCTCGTCGTCCCCGATCTCTGCAACTCCACCCATGACTGTCCAGTCGCAACAGGCGACGCGTGGATCCGCCGCACGGTCGGCCCGCTGCTGGGCCTTCCGCGCACCGTGGTCTTCATCACGTACGACGAGGGAGCGACAGACCGGCGCGGCGGCGGCCATGTCGCGACCGTTGCGGCCGGAACAGCCGTGCGCCGCCACGCCGTCTTTCGCCCGCTCACGGGCCACTACGGATTGCTCCGCACGATCGAGCAGGCCTGGCGCCTGCCGTACCTCGGCCGCTCCGCGCGCTTGCGCCCGATCACGGGCATCTGGCGCTAGCAAGGAATTCAGGCGCAGGGCTGGAATGACGTCAGCCCGATGCTCGCCGCCCTCGTCTCAGCGCAAGCCGCGCGTGATCCCGCGACGGCGGCGCACTGCACGCGCGTGACGTGCCTCGCCGCCCGCCTGGCCGTCTGGCTCGGGTGGGACGACGAGCGGCTGCGCACGCTCAGCGTGGGTGCACAGGTGCACGACATCGGCAAGGTGATGATCTCGGAGACCATCCTGCGCAAGCGCGGCCCCCTAAGCCCGCAGGAGCTGGGGGAGATCCGGACCCATCCGACGGCGGGAGTGACGCTGATTGCGACGGTGGAGTCGGCCGAGCATGCGCTTCCGTACGTCCTGTACCACCACGAGCGGTGGGACGGCACCGGCTATCCGACGGGCCGAGCCGCGGCTGAGGTTCCGGAGGGCGCTCGACTGCTCGCCGTGGTCGACGCCTTCGACGCGATGACCTCCACCCGGCCGTACCGGCGGGCGCTGCCGACCTCTCACGCTCTCGGGGAGATCGAGCGCTGCGCAGGCTCGCAGTTCGACCCGCAGATTGCGCACGCCTTCCTCGACGCCTGGAGCGCCGGCAGCTTCGCAGACGCGGCTGCGATCTAGAGCGCGGCCCAGACCTCGAGCTTCGACTTCACGCGCCCGATCACCTCGTCGGTGAACTCGCTCGTGCCGGCATGCCCGGCGAGGTCGGCGGTGCGGATGCCCTGCGCCACTGCTTCAAGCGCTGCCTCGCGGATCGCGCGCCCGGTCTGCTGCGCCCCCTCGTCGCCGTAGGCGAGCAGCGCGGCGCCGGCAAGGATCATCGCCATCGGGTTCGCGACGTTCTTGCCGCGGAGCGAGGGAGCCGTCCCGTGCGCCGCCTCCGCCATCAGCGCCCGCGTCTCGTAGCCCTCGTCGAAGGCGACGACCAGCGACTCGGACCCCGCAATCGAGCCGAAGAGCGGCAGCACGAGGTCGGAGAGGATGTCGCCGTCGCGGTTCAGCGCCGGAATCACGAGCGGATCGCCCGCGGCCGCGACCAGCAGGGCGAACGTCGCATCGATCAGCTGCGGCTCGTACGGCACGTCGGGATGGCGCTCGGCCGCTGCGTCCATCTCCTCCTTCAGCAGCCCCTCGTAGGTCGGGCTCACCGTGTACTTCGGCCCGCCGAAAACCTTCGCGCCCGCCTGCTCCGCCTGCCGGAATGAGAACTCCGCGACCGCTCGGCAGATGCGCCGCTCGATGCGCTCGGTGCGGAAGGCGACCTCGTCGTCACCCTCGCCCTCGCGCCACTCCTTCGCGCCGTACGCATCGCCGACGGCCATGCGCACGATCGAGATCGGCGCGTGCACGCCGCCGAGCGGGACGACACCGGGGATGCGCCGCCCCGTGCGCACGATCACGCGGCCGCCGATCTCCTCGCGGAGAATCCGGTTCGGCGAGCCGACGTCGTCGCGCCCCTCGGGCGTGGTCGTCGCGGCCTTGAGGCCGAAGCCGTGCTCGCGAATGGCCCGCGCGGCTTCGTGCACGACCGCGTTCTGCGTCGCCCGGCGCGACTCCAGCGAGAGGTCGAAGCGAGGGAACTCGAGCTCGATCCCGATGACGTCGGGTGCGAGCACCCGCAGCCCTTCCTCCAGCAGTTCCTGCCCGGTGTCATCGCCCTCGAGCACGACGATCGTTTTGAGGTCCACGTGTTTGGACACTAGCGGGGGAGCATGCCGAGGACAGGGGGTTGGCGCCGAGTGGGATCGCGCGGACGTTTCCGCTACGTCGATGCGCGCGGAAACACGATCACGGACGCGGAAAAGCTCGAACGAATTCGTGCACTCGTGATTCCGCCCGCCTGGAAGGACGTGTGGATCTCGCCGCGCGCGACCGCGAAGCTGCAGGCGATCGGTGTCGACGCGGCCGGGCGGCGGCAGTACCTGTACCACGCGAATTTCCGCGCGCAGCAGGAGCAGGCGAAGTTCGACAAGCTGATCCGCTTCGCCGAGCGGCTTCCCGGGCTGCGGGCGGCAACGGCGCAGGACCTGGAGCGCGAAGAGATCGACCGCCTGCGCGTCTCGGCGCTGGCGACGCGGCTGATCAACGCCGGTTGGTTCCGCGTCGGTTCGGAGCGGTACGCGCGCGAATCGCGGACGTACGGCATCACGACGCTCCGGAAAGGACACGTGCAGGTCCGCGGCAACCGCATCGCCTTCGACTTCCGCGCGAAGCACCGCGCCGTTGTCCGCACAACGCTCGTCGACGACGAGCTCGCCGCCCAGATGAAGGAGCTCCTGGGGCTGCCCGGTGGTACGCGGCTCTTCCGGTACCGCTACGAAGACAGCATCTCCAACTTGACGGGTGCGCGCTTGAACGACTACGTCCGCGAGCACCTCGGCGACGAATTCACCGCGAAGGACTTCCGCACCTGGGGCGGGACCTTGATCGCCGCAATCGGGCTTGCCGAGCACGGGCCGCCCAAGACGGAGAGCGAGGCGAAGAAAGTAATTCCGGCTGTGATGCGCCGCGTCGGGCAGGAGCTCGGCAATACGCCGGCGGTTGCGCGCAGCTCATACGTGAGCCCAGCCGTGATCGACCAGTATCTCGACGGTAGAACGATCGAGGATTTTCGTCCGCGACATTTGCGCGTCGTGCGTGCACGCGAGATCGGCCTCGACCCGGAAGAACAAGCCCTCTTGAGCCTGCTTCGATCCTGGAAAATTCGCCAGGCCAGAGCGGCCGCCTGATTTTCGCCGCTCTGGGTTAAGCTCAGATGCCAGCAAACGGCGAATCAGGGAGGAAATCCGTGGCACGTGTTACGAGGTTGGTTTGCGACAACTGCGGCAAGGAAGTGGACGAGGTCAAGGGCGCGGTGATGCGGATCAACTTCACCGACGCTCGCCGCGGCTCCAAGCAGGCAGATTTGTGCGACGCCTGCGCGGGCAAGATGCCGGGGCAGGCGGTCGCTCGCAGAGGGCGTAGGCCGAAGTCCGCCGCGTAACAACTTTGCGCTCGTAGCGGTCACGCCGCAGGCGCCGTCCTGACCCGGAAGTAGCATGGGTCAGTTGGGTCTGAACCTGATCACCGGCCCGGCCAACGCCGGGAAGGTGGCGCTCCTGCTGCGCCGGTATCTGGAGGCTCTGGCGGACGAGCCGTACCTGATCGTGCCGAACCGGTCGGACGTCGAGCGGGTCGAGCGCGACCTGCTCGAGCTCCAGCCGGCGCTCCTCGCCGGCTCGATCGGCACGTTCGACGACCTCTTCAAGCGGGTTGCGCAGCGAGGTGCCGAGATCCGCCCGGTCGCGACCGAGGCGCAACGCGCGCTCGTCGTGCGCCGGGCGCTCGCGAACCAGTCGCTGAACGGTCTCGGCCGCTCGGCGCGCTTCGGCGGCTTCGCCGACGCGCTGCTGGCGACGGTCGCCGAGCTCGAATCCGGTCTCCTCGATCCGAACGACCTCGAGGGCGAGCTCGCCACGCTCTACGCCGCCTACCGCGCGGAGCTCGACCGCCTCGGCCTCTGGGACCGCGACCTCCTCCGCCGCCGCGCGGCCGAGCGCGTCGCGAGTGAGCTCGACGCGTGGAGCGGCGAGCCGGTGTTCGCGTACGGCTTCGAGGATCTGACCGGCGCCGAGTGGGCGCTGCTGCAGGCGCTCGCCGGACGAACCCAGGTGACCGTCTCGATGCCGTACGAGCCCGGCCGCGCCGCATTCGCGTCGCTCACGCGGACGATGGACGACCTCGCCGCACTTGCCGACGGGCGCATCGAAGAGCTGCCGCCGAGCTTCGACGAGGTCGCGGCGCCGGCGCTCGCGCACCTCGAGCGCACGCTCTTCTCCGAGACGCCGCCCGCAGACGCGCCCGAGATCGACGGCGCGCTCCGCTTCTTCGAGGCTGCCGGCACGCGCGGCACGCTCGAGCTCGTCGGCGAGGAGCTGCTCGCGTTGATTCGCGGCGGCACGGCACCCGACCAGATCGGAGTCGTCTGCCCGTCGCTCGAGCGCTGGCAGGCGTCGCTCGAGACCGCGCTCGGCACGCTCGGCGTGCCGTACGCGATCGAGTCGTACATCCGGCTCGACAAGACGGCGTTCGGCCAGGCACTCCTGAGCCTGCTGCGGTTTGCGTGGCTCGGCGGCGGCCGCGGCGACCTCTATGGATTCCTGCGCTCGCCGTACTCGACGCTGTCACGGCAGAACGTCGACTTTCTCGAGGGCCGCCTCCGCGGCCGTGCGGTCGACAAGGCCGACAAGGTCGAGGAGGAGACGATCAGGCTTCGCGACGGCCAGCCGCTGCAGGCCCTCGAGGCGCTGCGTTCGGCGCCGACGCCTCTCGATGCTGTCGCGGCACTCGTCGGCTCGATGCTCCGCGCGGCGTACGGGCTCGAGGCGCCGCCGACCGGCGAGCTCGCCCGTCACGACATCCGCGCACACGACGCCGTCATGCGCCTCGTCGCCGAGCTCCGCGGCTGGAGCGAGCTCGACGGCACGCTCTCGCCGGAGGAGCTCGTCGCAGCCCTCGAGCGCGCCGAGGTGCGGCGCGCTTCCGCGGCGGAGCCCGGTCGCGTCGCCGTGCTCGACCTCCTGCGGGCGCGCACGCGCCGCTTCGAGGTTGTGTTCCTGCTCGGCCTCGAAGAGGGACGGCTGCCGCGCCGGGGCCACGAGTCGCCCTTCCTCGGCGACGACGCACGGCGCGAGCTCGGCGCGCGTCTCGAGCGTCCCGACGAGGTCGCGCGCGACCGCTACCTCTTCTATACGGCGTGCACGCGCGCGACGCGGCGCGTGTACCTCGTGCGCGAAGCCGCCGGCGACGACGGCAGCCCGCGGGAGCCGAGCCCGTTCTGGGACGAGGTCGTCACGCTGTTCCCGCGCGAGGACGTCGTGCGCTGGACGCGCCGTCGCGCGCTGTCGCAGCTGACCTGGCCGCTCGAGGAAGCGCCCACCGAACGCGAGCGCCTGCGCTCGCTCGCGGTTCGCGCGGCCGACGAGCGTGAGGTCGCGGAGGCGATCGCGACGGCGAACGGATGGGAGCGGAGGCTCCGGCGCGCGCTCCAGGCCTTCGACCGGCCGACGCGCCTGACGCATCCGCAGGTTCTCGCCGAGCTGCGCGCGCGGGCGACGTTCGGCGTCACCGAGCTCGAGCGGTTCGCCGACTGCTCGTCCATCTGGTTTCTCGAGCGGCTGATCGATCCGAAGACGATGGACCGCCGGGTCGATGCGCGGTTGCGCGGCTCGATCGCGCACAGCGTGCTGTACCGCTTCTACTCCGGTCTGCCGAAGGAGCTCGGCGTCGAGCAGGTCACCGAGGGGCAGCTCGACGCGGCGCTGGCGTACCTGCGCCGGTGTCTGGACGAAGGCGTCGAGGGCGTTCGCATGGAGCTGACGGAGCTGCAGCAGCGCGAGCTCCGCCACGGTCTGTGGCGCGACCTCGAGGCGTTCGTCCGCGAGGACGCCGCTGCTGACACGCCGCTCGTTCCACGCCGCTTCGAGGTGCTGTTCGGAACCGAGCGCGCCGCGCCCGAGCTGCAGCGAGGGCTCGCGCTCGCCGAGGGTCTGACCGTGTCGGGAAAGATCGACCGCATCGACGTCGATCCGTTCAGCGCGCGCGGGATCGTGCAGGACTACAAGGCCGGCAAGCACGGCCACTCGGCCGCGCAGATCGAGTCGGAGAAGCGGTTGCAGATCCCGCTGTACATGCTCGTCCTTCGCGACCTCGTCGGCATCGAGCCGCTCGGCGGCGTGTATCGCCCGCTCGCCGGCGAGCGGAAGGCTCGGGGCCTGCTCCGCGCGAACGCGCGCGACGACGGCGTGCCGGGCTTCAGCAAGAACGACTACCTCGACGAAGAGGCGTTCTGGGCTCAGGTCGAGCGCTCGCGCGAGCTCGCCGTCGGCATGGTCGAACGCATCCGCGAGGGCGACGTCCGCCACGACCCGAAGGGCGGCACCTGCCCGACCTGGTGCGAGCTCGGGCCGATGTGCCGGGTGAAGCGCGCGTGAACCTGAATCCCGAGCAGCGCGACGCGGCCGAGGCGCGCGGCCTCGTCTTCGTGTCGGCCGGAGCCGGCACCGGCAAGACGCGTGTGCTCGTCGAGCGCTTCGCGCGTGCCGTCTGCGACGACGGCGTCGACGTCGAGTCGATTCTCGTGCTCACGTACACCGAGAAGGCGGCAGGCGAGCTGCGCAGCCGCATCCGGGCCGGCCTTGTCGATCGCGGGCGCCAGGATCTCGCGCGTGCGCTCGACGGCGCCTGGATCTCGACCATCCACGGTTTCTGTAACCGCCTCCTGCGCTCGCATCCGTTTGCGGCGGGAGTCGACCCACGCTTCCGCGTGCTCGACGAGAGCCAGGGGCGGGTGCTGCGAGGCGAGGCGTTCGACGCTGCGCTCACGGCGTTCTGCGCGAACGACGATCCCGCGCGTCTGCGTCTGCTCGCGGTCTACGGGGCTGACGGCCTGCGCCGGATGCTGACGGGTGTGTACGAGACCCTTCGCTCCGCCGGCCGCGAGCTCGTGCTCGAGCTCGGCGAGCGGCGCGGCCTGCAGGAGTGCGTCGAGGAGCTTCGCGAGGCGGCGCGCGGTCTCGGCGAGGAGCTCGTCCTCGACGAGCGTCCCGAGGCACTGCTCGACCTCGGCGACCTGCGGCGGCGCGGCGAGCGCGCTGCAACGTACGAGGAAGCGCGCCGCGCGGTCGAGCAGGCGGCGCTCGACGAGCTCGCAGCCGCCGACCGCGACCTGCTGCAGGAGCTGCTGACGGCCTTCGCCGCGGCATACCAGGAGGCGAAGGATCGCGAGTCGGCACTCGATTTCGAGGACCTGCAGCTCCGCGCGCGCGACCTCCTCCGCGACGACGAGGACATACGCGAGCGCGAGCGCCTGCGCTTCCGCTCGATCATGGTCGACGAGTTCCAGGACACCAACCGCCTGCAGTGCGAGCTGATCGACCTGATCGCGGGCGCGGGCTGCGAGAGGTTCTTCGTCGGCGACGAGTTCCAGTCGATCTACGGCTTCCGGCACGCCGACGTGCAGGTCTTCCGGGAGCGGCGCGCCGACGCCGGCGACGGCGTCCTGCCGTTGACGATGAACTACCGCTCACGTCCGGAAGTGCTGGCTGTCGTCAACCACCTCTTCGGCGGCGACTTCGGGGAGGAATTCCAGCCGCTCGCCGCCTCGGGCGAGTTCCCGGATCCGGTCTTCGGGCCGCCCGTCGAACTGCTGGTCACCGACAAGTCGTCCTATGCGGACGCGCCGCTGCACTGGCGCCGCGGCGAGGCGCGTGCGATCGCGCGCCGGATCCACGAGCTGATCGACGCCGGCGACGCCGAGCCGGGGGAGATCGTCCTGCTGTTCGCTGCGGGCACCGACGCGGAGTGGTACGAAGAGGAGCTGCGCGCTCTCGGCATCGCGACCTATCGAGGCACGGGCCGCGGGTACTTCGGCCAGCAGCAGGTCGTCGACCTGCTCGCGTACATGCAGCTTCTGCGCAATCGTTACGACGACGAGGCGCTCGTCAGCGTCCTCGCGTCGCCGTTCGTCGGCGTCTCGAACGACGCGCTCGTCCTGTTGCGCCGCGCCGCCACACGGCGACCGCTGTTCGTCGCGCTCGAGCGGGAGCTGCCCGAGTCGCTCCCGGAGCGCGACGTCCAACTCGTGCGCGCGTTCAGGCAGCGGTACGACCGCTTGACCGCGGCGATGTCGCGGCTGTCGCTCGAGCGGCTCTGCGAGCGCATCCTCGCCGAGCACGACTACGACCTGGCCGTGCTCGCGAAGTGGGACGGGCGCCGCCGCTATGCGAACCTGCGCAAGCTCGCGCGCCTCGCGCGCTCGTACCAGGAGCTCCGCGGGCCGGACGTCGAGGGCTTTGTCCGCTTCGTGCGCGACCAGGAGGCCGTCGGCGCCCGTGAGCTCGAAGCCGTGGCGGAGGAGGAGGGAGGCGACGCAGTCCGCCTCTTGACCATCCACGCCGCCAAGGGCCTCGAGTTCAAGGTGGTCGTCGTCGCCGATGCCGGACGCGACAAGGCGCCGCCGACGTCGGACGAGATCCTCGCGCTCTCCGACGGACGCTTCGGCTTCCGCGTGGCCGATCCGCTGACGAGCGAGCGGCGCGGCGTCTACGCCTACGAGGAGGTGAAAGAAGCGCGCAGGATCGAGGAGCGAGCCGAGCGCTTGCGCCTCTACTACGTCGCGATGACCCGCGCGATCGACCGCCTGATCGTCTCCGGCTCGATCGATCCGGAGCGCACGGCAGACGAGACGACGCCGATCGGCTGGGTGCTCGGCCGCCTCGAGGCGCGGGCGGAGATCGAGGGCGCCGGCCGCGACCCGATTGAGCTGGAGCGGCAGGGTGCGCGCGTGATCCTGCGCGTCGACCGCTACGTGGCCGAGCCCGAGGTCGCCGCGGCCGCCGAGCAGGTCGCCGACGACGCCGGACAGCTGGCGCTGTTCGCCGGCAATGAGGGGGGCGCGCTCCCGCCGCTCGTCCCGCCGTTGCCGCCGCTCGCGGAGATCGCCACGCCGCCCGTCCATCGGGCGCGCCGCCTGTCGTTCAGCGCGCTGGCGCTGTGCGAGCGCTGCTCGTACCGGTATTACGCGGAACGGGTCGTGGGCATGCGGCCGACGGACGAGCGGAGAGCGGTGCCGGGCACGACCGGGCTCGCCGCGACGGAGATCGGCGATGCCGTCCATCGTCTGCTCGAGCTCGTCAACCTGGAGAAGCCCCTGCCCCCGGACGATCTCGCGGCGCACGTCCGGGGCTGGTATCCACGCGTCAGCGAGGAGGAGCTGGAGCGCATCGCCGGCTTCGTCCGCTCCTACTGCGAGTCCGAGCTCGCGCGCCGCGTGGCCGCGCTGAGCAGTGCGCGGCCCGAGCGGCCGTTCGCGTTCGAGCACGACGGAGTGCTGCTCCACGGGCGGCTCGACGTGCTGCAGCTCGACGGCGACCGCGCGCTCGTCGTCGACTACAAGACGAACACACTCGACGAAGGGACGCCGGAGGAGATCATCGAGCACGACTACCGTCTGCAGCGGCTCGTGTACGCGCTCGCGTGCTTCCGCGCCGGCGCGCAGGAGGTCGAGGTTGTCTACCACTTCCTCGAACGCCCCGACGCGGTCGTATCGACGGTCTTCCGGCGCGCGCAGGTGCCCGAGCTCGAGACGGAGCTGAGCGAGGCGATCGCCCGGATCAACGCCGGCGACTTCCGGCCGGCGCCGGACGAGTTCATCTGCGCCGGCTGCCCGGCGCTCGACGTCGTCTGCGCGGGACCGCGCCTGCGCGCCGCGGTCGCCGCCGAGACGTTTGTCGCCGCGTAGCTACGTCCATGAAGCGCGGCGGCGCGTCGCCCCAAAGCGCGAGCGCATCCGCCCGATCGTCGAGCGTCTCGCCGCGGCGCACCCCGACGCTACGATCGCGCTCAGGTCGAGCTCGAACCTCGAGCTGCTGGTCGCGGTGATGCTCTCGGCACAGACGACGGACGTGAACGTCAACCGCGTCACCGAGAAGCTGTTCGTCAAATACCGCCGCCCGGAGGATTACCTGGCGGTCCCGCCGGAGGAGCTCGAGCGGGACATCTTCGCGACCGGCTTCTACCGTCAGAAGGCGAAGTCGCTACGCGGGACGATGCAGATGCTGCTCGAGGAGTTCGACGGCGAGGTGCCCAGTACGCTCGACGAGCTCGTACGCCTGCCGGGCGTCGCGCGCAAGACGGCGAACGTGGTCGCCGCGGAGCTCGGCAACCCGCAGGGCATCGTCGTGGACACGCACGTGCGCCGCCTGTCGCAGCGCCTGCGGCTCACACGCCAGGACGATCCCGTGAAGATCGAGCGGGACCTGATCCGGCTCGTGCAGCGCGAGGACTGGGGACGGTTTCCCCATCTGCTGATCTGGCACGGGCGGCGCATCTGCATTGCGCGGATGCCGCGGTGCGAGGAATGTGTGCTGACCGATCTGTGCCCGTCCTCTCGTGTCTGACCTGCAGCATCCGGACTCGCGCGCGTTCGAGCTCGTCGCGGACGTGTACGAGCGTGGGCGGCCCGGCTATCCGCGCGAAGCCGTCGAGTGGATCGCGCACGAGCTCGACGTCCGGGCTGGGCGCACGGTGCTCGACCTCGGCGCCGGAACCGGGAAGCTGACGCGCGCGCTCTCGGCGACCGGCGCGCGAGTGGTGGCGGTCGAGCCCGGCGAGCAGATGCTCGCGGAGCTGCGCCGGGTGGTCCCGGAGGTCGAGGCGCTTCTGGGCGCGGCCGAGGCGATTCCGCTGCCGGACGACAGCGTCGACGCGATCACGGTCGGACAGGCGTTCCACTGGTTCCGTCATGAAGAGGCCCTGCCTGAACTTCGTCGCGTGCTGCGGGCCGGAGGCGGTGTCGCGCTCGTGTGGAACGCGCGTGACCAGGACTCACGGCTGCAGCATGCGGTGAATGAGCTGCTCGCGCCGTTCATTCCACCGCGCCGAGCGGCGGTCGGCGACTCGTCGCGGTACCTCGCGGAGAGCGACCTGTTCGGGCCGCTCGTCGAGCGCCGCTTTCGGTTTGTTCAGCCGCTCGACGCGGATGATCTCGTCGAGCGCATCGGGTCGACCAGTTTCGTCGCGGCGGCACCGGCAGAGCAGCGAGCCGAGCTCGAGCGCAACCTGCGCCGTCTCGTCGCGGCCAACGGCGGCCTCGTCGACTTCCCCTACGTGACGGACGTCTACGTCAGCCGCGGGGGGTGAGCGCGACGAGCAAACCGCCGTCCTCGTCGTACGCGGGGAAGAAGTCGGCGGTCACGGGCTTCTGTTGACCGCCGCGTGTGCGCAGCTCGAGCTGCTCGCCGAGCCGGCGAACGCCCCATTCGAGCGCGATCGCCGCGGGGTTCTGGCCCGGGCTGAAGCCGGCGAGGCCGAGCCGGCCGACGACGTCCTCACCGAGCAGATCCCGCTCGCGATACCCGGCGAGCTCGAAGACGCCGCGGCCGACGGCCAGGATCCGCGCGTCCTTGTCACAGACGACGAAGCCGGTATTGGGGCCGGGGTAGTAGTCGTCCATCAGCTCGAAGAGGAAGCCGAAGCCGCAGCGCGCGCACGCGACGGCGACGTTGTCGATCTCCTGCAGCCCGTCGTGGTCGATCGAGCGCTGCTTGCAGTTCGGACAGATGAAGTACGGCATTCAGGCCACAGTAGCGGCGGTTGCTAAATCCACTTCTTCCAGCGAAAAAATGCAAGCTGGGCGAGCGTCGCGACGATGATCAGACCCCATGAGAAGCCATAGCCAAAGTGCCAGCGCGTCTCGGGGATGTCCTCGAAGTTCTGTCCGTAGATCCCGACGATGAGCGTCGGCACGAGGAGGAGCGACGCGGTGACGGTGAGCTTCTTCATCACCTCGTTCTGGTCGTTCGCGATCTTCGCCTGCAGGTAGTCGCGGACGCTGGCGAGGAGGTCGCGCGACAGCTCGAGCCCGTCGAATGCGCGCATCAGCTTGTCGAACGCCCCGTTGAACGCGATCTCCACGTCGCGGGGGAAGACCTCCTGTCCGTCCTCCACCTCGATGACGTTGTCGACGACCCGTCGCACGGCGTCGCGGGTGGGCGCGAGCGTGCGGCGGACGTGGAGGAGGTCGTGACGCATCTCGCTGAGCCTGTTTCTCGTGGTGCCGGCCGAGACCGTCTCGACCCCGTCCTCGAGCTCGTCGATCTCGTCGTCGATGGCGTCGACGAGGTCGAGATAGTGCTCGGCGATGTCGTCGACGAGGCGGTAGAGCATCATCCCGCCCTCTTCGTCGGGATGGCAGGACTCCCGCACCGGCCGTGGGTCGTACGGCTGCTCGCCCGGCGGCGTCTTGCTGACGCTCAGGAGCACGTCGTGGGTGACGACGACGTCGACCTCCTGGTAGAAGACGCGCTCTTCTTCGGGCACGGCGACAGCGACGAGCAAGACGCCGAAGATGTAGTCGCCGTGAGCCTGCAGCGTCGGCCGCGGCTCGTCGCTGTGGCGCGCCGGAGCGAGCAGCAGCTCGAGCGCGTGCTCCTGCACGTCGCGCGGCAGCCGCGCGCGCAGCTCGTCCGGGCTCGGATCGATCAGGTCGATCCACTCGGCCATCAGGCCCGAGAGTAGAGCGGCTGTCGGCTGGCTAGACCCTTGGCGCAGCCTCGGCCGTCATCAGGTGGCCTTCGATGGCGGCGAGGTAGCGCTCGGCGTCGAGAGCGCCCATACAGCCGGAGCCGGCTGCAGTGACGGCCTGGCGATACACGTGGTCCTGCACGTCGCCCACCGCGAACACGCCTTGGACGTTCGTCTCCGTCGTGCCCGGCTTGGTGAGCAAGTAGCCGGCGTCGTCGTGATCGAGCTGGTCGAGGAACAGCGCCGTGTTCGGGTCGTGGCCGATCGCCGCGAAGATGCCGTCGGCCTCGAGCTCCCACGTTTCGCCGGTGTTGATGTCGCGCAGGCGGACGCCGGTGACGCGATCCTCTCCGAGCACCTCGTCGACGACCGCGTTCGTGACCCAGTCGATCTTGTCGTTCGCACGCGCGCGGTCGAGCATGATCTGCGACGCGCGGAACTCGTCGCGCCGATGCACGACCGTGACCTTCGCGGCGAACCGGGTCAGGAAGGTCGCCTCTTCCATGGCCGAGTCGCCACCGCCTACGACGACGACGTGCTTCTCGGGGAAGAAGGCGGCGTCGCAGGTGGCGCAGTACGAGACGCCGCGTCCCTGCAGGCGCTGCTCGGACGGGAGCCCGAGCTGGCGTGCGCTCGCTCCCGTCGCGACGATGACGGTGTGCGCGCGGTACTCGTCGTCCCCGACCCAGATCCGGTGCGGCGACTCCGAGAAGTCGACCCTCGTGACGTCGTCCGTCACGAAATCGGCGCCGAAACGCTCGGCCTGGCGCCGGAACTCGGCCATCATCTCGGGCCCGAGCACGCCGTCGACGTACCCGGGGTAGTTCTCCACGTCGCTTGTGATCATCAGCTGGCCGCCCCAGTTGAACCCCTCGATCACGAGCGGCTTCAGGTTGGCGCGCGCGGCATAGAGCGCGGCCGTATAGCCGGCCGGGCCGCCGCCGACGATGATGACGTCGCGAACGTCGTTCTCAGTCAATTTCCCCTCCCACAATTCCTTTCTCTGTATTAAACGAATCGCGTCGGCTAGGACTTCCTGGTCACGCGACCAGCGCTCCGCAGAGGTAGAGGCGGCCGTCCTTGACCTCGCTCTCATCGTAGAGCCGGTGTCGATCCCGCTGACCGGGGCCGAGCAGGTGGACGACCTCGTGGCCGCGAGCCGTCAGGAGCTCCGAGATCAGCCGCCGGTGGCAGCGAGACCAGTGGGTCTCGGCGCACATGAAGCACGGGCGCGGCTGGACGAGCTCGGCCGCCAGTGCCTGCTGCCAGGCATCCGAGCGCATTCGCGCGGCGTAGCTCCGAAACGCGGCCACCCGGAGACAAGGGAAGTCGTCCTCGCCCGGCTCGCCGCTGAGGCGCCCGCCGAGCTCGACGGCGTGTCGGTACGCGACCTTCCCGTCGGCCAGCGCCTCGCGCAGCGGACCCTGGTTGAACTGCGGGTTACGCCGTGACCCCGGAAAGCGACGGACGTCGACGAGCGTGCGCACGTTCGCTTCGCGGAGCGTCGCGATGAGCTCGTCGAGTGGACGCACGCCATGGCCGACCGTGAACACATGCATACAATCGCCACGTCCATGGTAGGTAGGGGCGGGCGATGGCCGACACGGTGACCTGGGCGCTGTTGCGCGAGCTCGCGAGCTTTCGCGCCGCGAGGGGCTGCGCGACGAGCGTCTACCTCAACCTCGATCCGTCGGAGGTTCCGACGGCCGGCGACGCGCAGACGCGCATGAACGCGCTGCTGAACGGCGCGGAGAAAATCGACCGCAAGGATCTGACGCACGAGCAGCGCGGCGCGCTGAAGGCCGACTTCGAACGCATCGCCCGCTGGTTCGACGACGACTTCGATCGTGACGGTGCCCGAGGCGTCGCGGTGTTCGCCGCCGGGCTGGACAACTTCTGGTGGACGCTCGGCCTGCCCGGCCGCGTGTCGGATCGCGCCAAGGTGGGGCACGAGTTCGTGCTCGCGCCGCTCGTGCCGATCGTCGCGCATTCGGACGGAACCATCGTGGCCGTCGTCGGCCGCGAGCAAGGTCAGCTGTATCGGCTGGAGGCAGGGCGGCTGCGCGAGATCGTCGACCACTTCGACGAGACGCCGGGGCAGCACGATCAGGGCGGCTGGTCGCAGTCGCGCTACCAGCGTCACATCGACAAGCTCGTGCACGAGCACCTGAAAGGCGTCGCCGAGGTGCTCGACCGCAGCCGGAAGCGCATGGAGGTGCCGCGGATCGTGCTCGTCTGCTCGGAGGAGATGCGGGCGGAGTTCACGGATGCGCTCTCTGCGGAAGCGCGCGAAGCGCTCGTCGGCTGGGCGCCGGCGGAGGCGCACGCCGGGCCGGCGCAGCTGCTCGACGCTGTGACGCCCGTCCTCGAGCACGCCGAGGCCGAGGCCGAGGCCGAGGTGCTCGGTCGCTGGCGCGAGGAGGCCGGGCGCAACGCCCGTGCGGCGTCGGCGTGGGAGCAGACGCTCGAGGCGGCGTCGGACGGCCGCGTCGAGCTCTTGTTGTTCCAGGAAGGCGTCGACCGGCGTGCTTTCCGCTG
Source organism: Gaiellaceae bacterium (assembly GCA_045806365.1). GTDB lineage: Bacteria > Actinomycetota > Thermoleophilia > Gaiellales > Gaiellaceae > 3-1-20CM-4-69-9. The sequence goes on along the minus strand of JBJMJL010000108.1, from coordinate 11,731 downwards.
TCCCGCGTGTGGGCGCGCGGCCGCGGAGGGCGGGAGCTGCCCGCTGGACGGGACGCGGCTCGAGGAGACCGACGCCGGGCTCGACCTCGCGGTGCACCAGACGCTTGCGCATGGCGGCGCCGTCTGGGCCGTCCGCCACCAGAACGACCTGGCGCCCGTCGAGGGAATCGGCGCGCTCCTCCGCTTCTAGCGAGTTACGCCGCGAAGCGCGTACCTCATCCCGCGCGAAAGCGCGCGCGCTTTCGCGCGGAACGCTAGGCCGCGTCGGCGGAGACGCCCGGTAGCTCGAGGACTGTCTCGCCCTCGAGCTCCTCGTGCTCTTCGACGGCGCGCTCGAGCTTCGACTCGAACCGGTCGAGCCGCTTCGCCGCCTCGTGGTACTTCGACTGCGCGTGCTGGATGTGCGTGCCGACCTTGTCGAAGTCGTCGGAGAAGCGGTCGAAGTCGCGCTGCAGCTCGGCGACGTACGCCATCACCTCGTGCGCGTGCTGCTCGATCTGCATGCCGCGGAGACCGAGCGCGATCACCTGCAGGTACGCAGTGAACGTCGTCGGCGAGACGGGGAAGACGCGCCGTTCGTGCGCATACGCGAGCAGCGCGCCGGTCTTGCCGCACGCGAGCTCGTAGTAGACCGCCTCGACCGGGATGTACATGAAGGCGAAGTCGTACGTGCCCTCGTCCGGCCGGATGTACTTGGCCGCGATCGCCTCGATGTGCTGCTTGACGTCGCGCCCGAACTGGCGCTCGGCGAGCGTGCGCTCGTCGTCGCTTTCCGCCTCGACGAGACGGTTGTAGTTGTCGAGCGGGAACTTGGAGTCGATCGGGATCGAGCGGTCTACCCGCACGAGCGCGTCGACGCGCTCGCCGGAGTCGAACGTGTACTGCATCTCGTACGCGGTCGGCGGCAGCCGGTCGCGCAGCAGATTCTCGAGCAGCAGCTCGCCGAACCCGCCGCGGGCCTTCGGCGGGCGCAGCGCCTGCTCGAGCCGCGCGAGGTCCTTCGCGCGCTCGAGCATCTGCGTCGTCGCCTCGTCGACCTTGCCCAGCCGCTCGTGGATCTTGTTCGTGGTCTGCGTCGCGCTCTCGAGCCGGCGGTCGACCTTCGAGTCGAGCTCGGCGAGGCGGCGGTCCATCGTCTCGGTGACTCCGACGAGGTGCCGGTCGACCTCCGCGTTCCGCTCGGCCAGCTGTGCGCCCCACTCGGTGCCGAGGCCGCGCAGCAGGCGCGCGAACCAGACGAGCGCGCCGGCGAGGCCGGCTCCGAGCAACAGAATGAGGATGACGTTCGCCATAGGGCCGACGAACGGTAGAGAGGGGGTCGGACGGAGCCTGCTGTGGCCCCGTCCGCCCTGGAGCTACGTGTTTTCGCGCTCGATGTGAGCCTCGGCGGCCTGCTGCCGCTGCTCCTGCGCCATCTCCTCGTGCTGGGCCGCGCGGTCTTCTGCCGCACCCTCGCGCTCCTGCGCCGCTCCTTCGCGCCGCATCGAGGCGTCACCCGTCACGTCACCGGCCGCTTTCTTGCCGCGTCCGAGGATCTTGTCCAGAAGTCCCATCTGCCCTCCCGCTGGTTGCGGACCTGCCTGAGGCCCAAGTATCGCGGTGGACCACAAAAAACGCCAAAGCCGGCGAACCCGAAGGTTCATCGGCTTTGGCTGGACGAGAATATGCGGCGGGCGCAGGGCGCGTCAAGTCCACGCCGAGCAGAAAAAGTCCGCACGTTGCGGCCTTCCGGCGACTCCGAGAGCGGACGGGTACCCTTGCGCGCGCCCGTGGCGAAAAAAGTTCGCACTCCACCGCCTCCGCGGCGCGTTCAGGCGCCGCAGAAGCGCGCGACACGCCGCGCCGCCGGCATCCCGCAGCGCTCGCCCTGGATCTACGCCTTGGCCGGAGCCGCGGCGGTCGCGCTGATCGCCGCTGCGGTGGTCGGCTTCATCTATCTCCGTGACAACGGGGGCGGCAAGAAGAACCGCACGCCGCTGACGAACTACAACGCCTTGCCCGGGATCCGGAAGACGAAGGCGCCCTGGCCGCCCGAGTACGAGTTCCTCGCCGACCGGCTGCCCGCGCTCGGGCTCAGCACCCTCCCGCAGGAGGCCGTCGCCACCCACTACCACTCCCACCTCGACGTCTACGTCGACGGCAAGCACATCACCGTCCCGAAGTGGATCGGAATCAACCCGGGCGCGAACTACATCACCGAGCTCCACACCCACGACACGCGCGGCGTCATCCACGTCGAGTCGCCCGAGACGAACGACTCGTTCACGGTCGGACAGCTCGTCGCGGAGTGGGGAGTGTTCCTCAACGGGCGCTGTATGGGTGCGTACTGCAACGGGCTCACGTGGTACGTGAACGGCAAGCGCCAGGTCGGCAATCCGCAGAACTACGTCATGCGCTCGCACGACGAGATCGTGATCGTCGTCGGAACGCCGCCCGCGAAGATCCCGTCGAGCTACAAGTTCTTGGGCGGCGAATAGCCGGGCTATCCTGGCCGGGCCGGGGTGGCGAAATTGGTGATACGCGCCTGACTTAAAATCAGGTGTCCCCTTCGGGGGCGTGCGGGTTCGAGTCCCGCCCCCGGCACTACGAGGTGCTTGCGCAGGCCTTCGCGCCGAGGTGCGTGAAGATGGCATCCGCCTGACGACCGGCCGCCGTGCCGCGCTGCATGTGCCGCGTGTACGCGTTGAAGTCGCGCGCGGCCATCGCCTTCCGCGCGAGCCTCACCTCCGAGATGGCCCGGTCCAGCAGCGAGAGCGCGCGGCCGATCGATCGACGATCCGGCTCCGGAGTCTGCAGCGCCGCAAGGTCGCGGCGCATCCGGTTCATCGGCGCGAGCATTCGATCGACCCAGCGCGCCCAGGCCGCGACGGTCGTCGGTGGACTGGTGGTCGCGTCGTTGACGGCCGCGTCGATCTTGGTGTATTCGCGGGCGCAGATCGCATTCGCCTGCCGCGCCCAGCTCTGGCGCGTTTGTGCCTGAGCCGGCGTGCACAGCACGAGCCCGACGATGATGACAACGACGGTGCGGCGCATACACATCAGAGTCGGCGATAAAGCCGGCGCGCCGTTCCCTCGTTCGGGGCAAAGCCTAGACTCCGAACGTGGCCAAGCTAGAGGAGCTGGCGGCCGACGAGCTGCAGCTGGAGTGGGACACGCCGCTCTTCCGGACCGCGCAGACGCAGTTCGAGCAGGCGATCCCCTACGCCGACGTCAACGAGTCGATCGTCGAGCGGCTGCGCTATCCGGAGCGCGCGGTCATGGTCGCCGTCCCGATTCGACGCGATGCCGGGCACGTCGAGGTCTTTCCCGCGTACCGCGTGCAGCACTCGAGCGTGCTCGGCCCGACGAAGGGCGGCATCCGCTACGACCCGCACGTGACGCTCGGCGAGTGCGCCGCCCTCGCGGTCTGGATGACGTGGAAGTGCTCGCTGCTGCGGCTTCCGTATGGCGGTGCCAAAGGCGGGGTGCGCTGCAACCCGCGGTCGCTCTCGGTGCCGGAGCTGCGACGGCTGACGCGGCGCTACACGAGCGAGCTGATGGGCGTGATCGGACCGCAGGTGGACATCCCCGCGCCGGACATGGCCACGAACGAGCAGACGATGGCGTGGATGATGGACACGTACTCGATGCAAGTCGGCTATGCCGTGCCGGAGATCGTCACCGGCAAACCGGTCGCGCTCGGTGGCTCGCTCTTTCGCTCCGAGGCGACGGGCGCAGGCGTGGTGATGGTGATCGAGCGTGCGTGCGCGCGCCTCGGCTGGAAGCTCGCCGAGCAGCGCTGCGTCGTCCAGGGCTTCGGGAACGTCGGCGGGATCGCCGCCCAAGAGCTCGCGGCCAAAGGCGCAACGGTCCTCGCCGTGTCCGACATCTCCGGCGGCGTCTACGCGCCTGACGGGCTCGAGCTCGGTGCGCTTCGCGCGTGGCTCGCCGACCATGCGTCGCTCGAGGACTATCCCGACGCGCAGCACGTCTCGAACGCCGAGCTGCTCGAGCTGCCGTGCGACGTGCTCGTCCTCGCCGCCCTCGAGGATCAGATCACCGCGGACAATGCGCCGCGTCTCGACACGAAGCTCGTTGCCGAGGGTGCGAACGGCCCGACCTCGATCGCCGCTGACGCGATCCTCGCGGAGCGCGGCATTCTCGTCCTGCCCGACGTCTTGACGAACGCCGGCGGCGTCACCGTCTCGTACTTCGAGTGGGTTCAAGATCTCGGCCGTCTCTTCTGGACGCGTGACGAGATTCGTGCGCGACTTGCGGAGAAGCTCGGCGACGCGTTCGACCGCGTCTGGAACCTCGCCGACGAGAAAGGCATCTCGCTGCGGCAGGCGGCGCTCGTCGCCGGGATCAACGAAGTGGCCGGCGCGCTGAAGGCGCGCGGGATCTACCCGTGAGCCAGGTGCGCGACGCGATGGTGCCGGAGCCGGCGACGCTCGAGGCGTCGGCGACGGCGCAGGAGGCCGGCGAGCGGCTGTCGGACCCCGCGGTTCGTGCCGTGCTCGTGTGCGACGACGGGAGGCTCGTCGGCGTGGTCACTCGCAAGACGCTCGTCCAGCAGATCGTCGCCACCGGCCGCGACCCGAGCGCGACGACGCTCGGAGAGATCGCAGAACCGCCGCTGTTCACGCTCGATGCCGCGATGGACCTGGACGACGCCTTCCACGCGCTCGAGGACAAAGACCTCGAGCGGGTTCCGGTCGTCGAAGACGGCCGCCTCGTCGGGATCCTCTCGCGGACGGTCTTGCAGCGCCGGCTGGCCGAGGACGAGCCGCCGGCTCAGCAGCAGGTGTAGGCGCCGGGCGGCGCCGCGCCTTCTTCGGCCTCCGGCAGCTCCGCCGCCGCAAGCGCGGCACCGTCCAGGATGTCGCGTTCGCTGACCTGCAGGGCGTCCGCGCCGAAGAACGACAACGCCTCGCGCGCGATCACCGCGCCGGCGACGATCACCGGTGCACGATCGGGATCGAGCGGCCGCAGCTCTCGGCGTTTCGCGACTGGCACCGACGCGAGGCGCTGCAGCTGCTCGTCGAGCGCAGCGGAGCTGAGAGTGGATCCGTGCACGCGATCGCGGTCGTATTCCTGCAGGCCGAGCGCAAGCGCAGCGATGCTGGTGATGGTCCCCGCGACTCCGACCGCCGAGTGGATGCTGCTGCGGATCTCGTCGGGGACACGCTCGGCGAGCAGCGCGCGCACCGCTGCAGCGCACGCGTCGAGCTCCGCCGCCGTCGGTGGGTCGGTCCTCAGAAGCCGTTCGGTCAAGCGCACGGAGCCGATGTCGAGGCTGTCGTGCCAACGCACACCGTCTGGCTCGGCCGCAACGAGCTCGGTGGAGCCGCCGCCGATGTCGACGATGACCGATCCGCGGCCGAGCGTGCTTTCCGAGGTCACGCCGCGGAACATCAGGAGGGCTTCGTCGTGCCCGGACAGCAGCTGCGTCTCGAAGCCGTAGCTCCATTCGATCTCGCCGAGGAACGCCTCGCCGTTTTCCGCATCGCGGATCGCGCTCGTCGCAATCGCGAGCGTGCGCTCGGCGCCTAGCGACTCCAGGGTGCGACGGAAGTCCGACAGCACGTTGCGTACACGCGCGATCGGCACGGGCAGGAGACGGCGCCGCTGGTCGACGCCCTCGCCGAGACGAGTGATCCGCGTCTCGCGCGCGACGTCCGCGATGCGGCCGTCGTCGACGTCGGCGACCAGCAGGCGCGTCGAGTTGGTGCCGATGTCGACCGCGGCGACGCGGGTCACGAGCACGATGCTAGCTTCCTTCCGTTGCACCAAGTCCGTCGCGCCGTTTACCGCCTCGACCCAGTCCTCCAGATCGGCCTGGTCATCGGCCTTGCGGAGGTCTACCGGCTGCTGCGCCGCCTGATCCCGACGGACTGGCCGCAGGCGATCGGCAACGCGAACCACGTGCTGCGGCTGGAGCAGGTCACGCACATCGCGTGGGAGCGCGGCATCCAGCAGTGGTTCCTGCAATTCCCGGAGCTCGTGCGCGGAATGAACTGGTTCTACCTCTCGAGCCACTTCCTCGTAACGGGCGCGTTCTTCGTGTGGCTGTACTGGCGCGACCGCGAAGGCTTCGCGATCTTCCGAGACGGTTTTCTGCTCGCAACCGCCATCGCGCTCGTGATTCACTGGCGCTATCCGACGGCGCCACCGCGTCTCGCCGAGATGGGGATCAAGGACACGATCGACCTCTACTCGGGCGTGAACATCGGGGGGCCGCATCACGAGCGCTTCTCGAACCCGGTCGCCGCCGTGCCGAGCCTGCACGCAGGCTGGGCGCTCGCGCTCGGCGTCGGGCTGGTCGTCTACGCGCGCAACTACCTCGTGCGCGCCGCGGGTGTGATCTACCCGTCGGCGGTGCTGTTGACGATCGTCGTCACCGGGAACCACTTCATCTTCGACGCCCTCGCCGGCGCGCTCGTCATGGCGGTCGGCTTCGCGGCGACGGCGCCCTTCCGCGTCGGCTCGCGCGAGCCGGCCTACGCGCGCTCCAGCTGATCTGCGGAGCGGCGCTATACTGGGCCCTGCGACGCGGGGTGGAGCAGTCAGGTAGCTCGCCGGGCTCATAACCCGGAGGTCGCAGGTTCAAATCCTGCCCCCGCTACTCGGAAGGGCCCTGGAAACGGGGCCTTTTCTCTGCCAGGTCAGAACGCGACCGCAACTTCTGCAAGCGGGTTTTCGACACTGTGCGCGCACGTCGGCCCGCGGTTCCCGATCTGCATGCGTCACGGAGATGTCTTCGGCTCTAGCTTTGGGCGTAGGATCGATTTCCAGGCTTGGAACCGCGTCGTCAATGGTGCGTTCATCTTGAGTGAGGGGAGAATTCGTATGGCCTCGCGTCTGAATCGTCCGTGTCTCGCGCGCGCGTCGCATCGTGCTTGGCGGCGGCTCGCCCGCCCGCTGATCACTGCGGTCGTTTTCGTTTCCGCGGCGCTCGCCGCCACCGGTGGTGCGGCCGCTTCGCCCGATGCCTTACGTGTTGCTGCCGCTGCGCCGGACCTGGGCTCGAACGTCTTGATCTTCGATCCGAGCATGCCGACGAGTCAGATCCAGGCAACTGTCGACACGATCGCCGATCAACAGGTCGACAACGAGATGGGCTCGCAGCGTTACACGCTGCTGTTCAAGCCCGGCACCTACGGCAGTGCCGCGAACCCGCTCATCGTCCGGGTGGGTTACTACACCGAGGTGGCCGGGTTGGGTGCGTCGCCCAGCGACGTCACGATCAACGGCCACGTCGACGTCTACAACCGCTGCTTGACCCCGACGAACTGCATTGCGCTCGTCAACTTCTGGCGCTCGGTCTCGAACCTGACGATCAATGTGATGGGCCTCTCCGGCTGTCGGTCCTCGGGTGACTTCTGGGCGGTCTCGCAGGCGGCTCCGATGCGGCGGGTCAACGTCACTGGCGGCAACCTGACCCTTATGGACTACTGCACGGCCGGTCCGCAGTTCGCGAGCGGCGGCTTCATCGCCGACTCCCAGACCGGCTTCGTCATCAACGGGTCGCAGCAACAGTTCTTCGTGCGATCGAGCAGCATCGGCGGCTGGTCGAACGCCGTCTGGAACCAGGTCTTCGCCGGCGTCCACGGCGCTCCGGCGCAATCCTTCCCAAGTCCAACGTACACGACCCTCGCGACCACTCCGGTCACAAGGGAGGCGCCGTATCTGACCACCGACGCAGCAGGGAACTACAGCGTCTTCGTGCCCTCGGTGCAGACCAACTCGGCGGGCACGACATGGGCCAACGGTCCCACGCCCGGTCTGTCCATTCCACTCAGCAAGTTCTTTGTCGCGAAGCCCTCGGATTCCGCGGCGACGATCAATGCCGCCCTGGGGTCGGGTCGCAACCTGATCCTCACCCCGGGCATCTATCACCTCGAGCAGAGCATCTCCGTCACTCGTCCCGACAGCGTCCTGCTCGGTCTCGGTTTCCCGACTCTCATCCCGACGAACGGAAACGCGGCGATGACGACCGCGCGCGCGAAGGGGATTCTCATCTCCGGGATCATCTTCGACGCCGGTCCCACGAATTCTCCGGTGCTGCTGCAGGTCGGAAGCGGCCACGCACGCAGCGACAACGAGGCCTCTGATCCCTCGGCTCTAACGGATGTGTTCTTCCGAGTCGGCGGGGCGCAGCCGGGCAGCGCGACGAACAGCCTGATCGTCAACAGCAACAACGTCATCCTCGACGACATCTGGGCCTGGCGGGCGGACCACGGCAACGGCGTGGGCTGGACGAGCAACACGGCCGACACCGGCGTCATCGTCAACGGCGACAACGTGACCGCCCTCGGTCTGTTCGTTGAGCACTACCAAAAGTACGAGGTGATCTGGAACGGGAACGGCGGCGCGGACATCTTCTTCCAGAACGAGATGCCATACGATCCGCCGAGCCAGGGCGCCTGGATGGAGGCTCCCGGCGTTGACGGCTGGGCGGCCTTCAAGGTCGCCGATAACGTGACCAAGTTCAGCGGGTACGGGATGGGCAGCTACAGCTTCTTCAATCAGGGCGTGAACATCTACGCCGCAAACGCGTTCGAGGTCCCCGCCACCCTCCCTGCTTCCAGCCTCCACAACCTGCTCACGATCTTCCTCTCCACCGCTGGGTTCGGGGGCATCCTGAATGTAGTCAACGACACAGGCGGGTCGTCCACGATCGCCAACCCGGACGTCCCGGTAACAGTGATGAGCTACCCGTAGCGGCCACGCCTATCCCACATCCAAGGGTCGACGCCCACCCCCCGCTGCATTCTTCGTGGTGTTCGCGCCTGCGCGGTTCCGAGCAGGAGCTGAGAGTTGTTACGTGCGACCTCGCGAGACACGGAGCCGGTATGAGCCGCCGGCTGCGCGCGCCAGAACATCGATTCGCAAGCCCCACTCGCGGAGTCGGAAGGTCTTGACTTCGCCGCGGCCGCGGTCGTAGGGGGCACGCCAGTAGGGGCCGCAGGCTGGCCGCTCCCGCTCGGCGTGAGCGGCATGGATGACGATCGGGCCTCTCTTGAACGGAGTCGTGTCCACCTCGTAGATGAGCACACCCGTGTCGCAACGATTCTTGTCGTAGCCAATGCGTTGGCGAACTTCGGCGACGAGCGCGCGGTTGCGGCGAGGCACGATGACAGCCTTCATGCCCCCCGGTTGTTCAATCGGTGCGAGCGTGATCGTACGTTTGCCCGTTCGCGGCAGGCAGGCAATCTGCGCGGGGTCGAGCCAGCCGAGCTTCCATCGGTGCCAGGCAAAGAGCTCCGATGGCCAGCGGTCCGTCATGACGTCCCAAAAATGGAAGCTGCGAAAGCGGCGTGCCTGATAGAGATCGGGGAGCCCGAGCAGGTGGCCCGTCTCGTGGATCAGTCCGCCCGAAAAGGTGCTGTTGCGGCCGAACCCGTTCCCCCAAGCCACCCAATATTTGATCTCGACGCCGTCCGCGTGCACGCCGAATCCGTTCAACACCGCGAACGTCGCGTTGTAGTCGGCTCCCTCGACGGGCACCACATAGACAATGTCGATCTTCGAGAAATCGATCTCGGCGTCTGCGGCCGCGACAGCGTCCGCCAAGAGACGAGCGGCGTCGCTCTGGTACTGAGACGATCGACGTGGCAGGCGTAACCACCGCGAAGTCGAGGTGACCGTTAGCTGCAGGCGGGAGTACGACACGGCGCGGAACCAATCGTTCGCAGGAGCAAAGACCGATTGATGCTCAGAGACCGAATAGCCTGCTGGGGCATCGGGGAAATCGACGAGCAGCTGGGCTGCCCGCAGATCACCGGTCGAGCGCGCAACCGTCCCCGGCAGGCTGAGCCCCTCCGTGGCTCCTGCCACCGGACCCGCTGGAGCACAAGGTCCCGAGGGAGCCCCACTCTTACCCGGAGCCGCCAGGGCAAGCCCCGCGGCGCCGACCGCGACCCCAGAGCACACGACACCGAGCGCTGAACGACTCACGAATCTAAAGACGCGCAGCGAAGGAGCTGGTCAGTTGGGCGACGCGAGACTCAGCGGGTTCGCGAGCCGGCTTACGTCTCTTTGAGAGCTACGGTGCCGGCTGTGGGATCTGTTTGCACGTCGACGTCGAAGAATGGGTCGCGTAGCCGTGCATAAGCACTCGTCACCGCGTTCCCCTTCGTAAAGGGAGAGGCGGGGTCGGTCGGCGTAACCGTTGTTTGCCAGGCGATCGGTGACGTAGAGCAGTCCCTGGGCAACGCAATCGCAGCGGCGCCCGTGATCGCACCTTTCTTCGACGGTTCCGAGACGACCAGCTGCAGGAACGACCAATCGGGGTCGATGCTTCTGTTGCACGTCACCGAACCGCTCAGAATCACACTGCCTCGGCGCGTCAGCTGAGCGGACGGGTTGAGCGAGATCGAAGCCGTGAGGGCTGGAGGAGGCGGCGGGTTCGACACGAGGACCTCTCCGCGCAATGCCGGCGCATTGAATTCACAGTGCTGCTCGAACGTGGCGTGAAAGCGTTCGACGTAGCCGTACGGCCCGTAGGCGGCCTCCAAGACGGTGAAGTTCCCACCGAGCATGTTGCAACCGCTGCCGAGCCCCGACACGTCGAGCCCCGGTTGTCCTGAGCCCTGTGACGCGCCCGCGCGAGCCACTCCGGCATACGAGCCGGGAGTCAGCGTCTGTCCCGGCGGGGCTGCGAAATCAAGCATCCAGTAGTCGGTGCTGCTCGGGTCGGTGCGCATGGTCACGTTGACCATGTTGTTCTCGCCACTCCAATTCCTCGTGAGCGCGAAGAAGACGTTCTCCGGCGTTGCGTACGAATACGTGAGGCCGCGGCCGACGAAATCGCCAGGATCGCTGGTGAGCGTCAACGTCCCCGACTGCGCCAGTTCCGAGGGTGACGCCGCCGCGCCGGCGGACAGAACGGTCACCACCAAAAACCCAACCGCGGCGGCGACGGCCGCGCGGTTGCGCAGATTGCGGCTCCGTCCCATGCGCTGACCATGGCCGCTCGCCGGGATCCGGCAACCCCCATCAGGGTGATGGCGGGCAGGGCACGCTCCCTGCGTGGGAGGCTACGGGCTCGCCAGGCCCGCTTTGGCGGGTGTTTCCTTCTGCCCGGCGCGCGTCCAGTGATCGAGGATGGCGGCGAGCACGAGGATCGCGATGATCGCGGTGAACGTCTGCGGCGCGTTGCGCACCGTATCGATCGCGAACGAGATGAGCACGATCGCGGTTACGCCGATGGCGAGCGAGACGATCGCAGTGTTGCTGCCCGTCTGTCGACGCAAGCGGTAGCCCGCGACGCCGACGAGCAGGAAGATCACGAGTGCAACGGCGCTGCCGACGGAGGCGATCGCCGACAGGTCGACGACGTTCGCCACGATCAGCACCGCGGCGGCGGTGATGAAGAGCCCCGCGCGCGCGCCGAGCCGCGATCCCGAGCCGAAGAACGCCGGAAACAGTCCCTCCTGCGAGAGCATGCCGGTCAGGTTCGAGGAGGCGTACAGCGTCGCGTTCGTCGCCCCGGCCGTCGCCAGCAGCGCTGCGACGGCCATGATCGTGAACCCGGCATCGCCAAGCGTGGGCCGCGCCGCTTCGGCGATTGCCGTCTCGCCGTACTTGATCACCTCGGCGACGGTCAGTGTCCCGAAAACGCCGAGCGCGATCAGCACGTAGACCGCTGAGGCGATCCCGAGCGCCGAGAACATCGCGCGCGGGAGATCGTGGGGCGGATCGCGCAGGTCGCCTGCCGCGAACGTGATCACGTTGAAGCCGAGGTACG
>JBJMJL010000107.1:0-29694 GCA_045806365.1 Gaiellaceae bacterium | reverse complement strand
TTCTTCACGAGCGTCGGCAAGGTCTACCGCCTCAAGGTGCATGAGCTTCCGCTCGGGTCACGTCAGTCGAAGGGCCGCGCGATCGTCAATCTGTTGCCGTTCCGGCAGGGAGAGACTGTTCGCGCGGTCATCCAGACGCGTGCGTTCGAGGAGGCGAGGTACCTGCTGTTCGCGACGAAGAAGGGTGTCGTCAAGAAGACCGAGCTTGCCGCCTACAACACGAATCTGAAGGCCGACGGGATCATCGCGATCAAGATGCGCGAGGGAGACGAGCTCGTCGGCGTCCGGCACAGCTCAGGTGATGACGACGTGCTGATGGTCTCCCGGAACGGGCAGGCGATTCGCTTCGCCGAACAGGACGTGCGCGCGATGGGCCGCGACGCCTCCGGCGTGCAGGGCATGCGGCTCCGGGGCGACGACGAGGTGATTTCGGTCGCGATCGCAGCTGACGACGCAGATCTGCTCGTCGTGACCGAGAACGGCTACGGCAAGCGCACCCGCGTCGCCGACTACCCGAAGAAGGGCCGAGGCGGCATGGGAGTCAAGACGGTGCAGCTGACCGAGGCACGCGGCCACCTCGCCGGCGCCCGGGTGGTCAAGGACGGCTACCAGGTGATGCTGATCTCGACCGGCGGCACGGTGATCCGCATGTCGGTCGACGACATCCGCCGGATGGGGCGCTCGACGCAAGGTGTGATCGTGATGCGCCTGCGCGAAGGCGAGCTCGTTTCGTCGCTCGCGCCCGTGGTCGAGTCGGGTGACGACGATGCGGTCGTCGACGATGCGGCCCTCCTGCCCGCGCTGCCCGAGCCCCCCGCCTGAGCCGGCGGGCGTCCTCGCGTCCCCCGCACGAACTCTTACTCTTTCGGTTGATATCTGCCGAAACCCCTTCCCTTTTTCAAATAGGCGGGGTATAAGTGCAAACGAGGGGTCGGGAGAACCACGAGCAAAGGAAGCCCTCGGATGGCGTACTCGAAGCAGGTCGATGTGCTCGAGCCGATCGACATGGCTGAGCATCTCGACAAGATCGAGCTCTATCTCGGACAGGTCTGTGCGATCGCCGGCATCTCGAAGATGCAGCTCGATTACTGGACGAACAAGGCCCAGATCCCGACGAAGGGCAAGAAGCAGCGCATCTATGACATCGATGCGCTCGAGACAGTGATGTTGATCAAGCAGGCAAAGGACAAAGGCCTCAATCTCGGAGCGGCGATCGACGCAGCGCGCCGGTTCCGCGAAGGGCAGGCCGAGCCCTCGCCGGTGTTGCAGCAGGACTAGCTGCTCAACCGACGCGCTGCCTCTTCGGGCGGCAGCGTATTCACGAAGATCCCCGCGCCGAGCTCGAGCCCGGCCAGGATCGTCAGTCTGGGCAAGAGCACGATGCGCCAGTCGTGTGCGTCGTGCTCGAGCCAGGCGTTGAGCGGCACGGGCCCTTCGAGCTCGTGGAGTCGGCTCACGATTCGCGCGAGCAGGCGGAGCCCGGGCCCGAGCTGCTCGCTGCTCACACCGGCGTCGTCCGGCTGTGCCGGCGCGACGACCGTCTCGTACGGCAGACGGCTTGCCCACGGACAGACGGCGACGAGTCCGCCATCGCGCAGGAAGGGCTCGCCTCGGGGGCGCGCACGCTCTGCCGGAGCGTCGGCGAGCCACGCGAGCTGCGAGTGGGAGTGCGGCAGGCTCGAGCCCGCCTCACGCCCCTCGTTGATCAGTGCGTGCACGTACCCGGGATGTGCCTCCGCACGTCGCTTCCAGGCTTCGGCGGTGAGCCTGAGCTCGTCGTCGTCGAGCTCCGCGATCGAGCGGGCGTGGCGGCGGCTGTGGACGACCACCTCCTGCCGCTCCAACGCCGGGTAGAGGTTCGGCACGACACGCACGCGCCAGTCGCCCTGTTCGGGGAGGACGAGCGTCTGCGGCGGGGTCATCTCCTCGTGACCTGCGCAGAACGGACACGTCTCGAGCTCGTCCGGCGAGGGCGGGTCGAGGGCGACGCGCGCGGCGCCGGGGCGCTTTGCACGGCCGGGGGCAATGACGGCGACGCGGCCGGACGCCGCGTCGCGACGGAGCTCGCCGCTCAGTTGCTGTCGTCGGCCTTCGGCAGGAAAGGCCGAATCAGGTCGACCGGGAAGACGATCGTCGTCGCTTGAGACGCCCCCAGCTCGAGCAGGGTCTGCAGGTACCGCAGTTGCAGTGCCATCGGCTCCTGGGCGATCACCAACGCCGCGTCCTTGAGCCGCTCGGCTGCCTGGAACTCACCTTCGGAGTTGATGATCTTCGCGCGCCGCTCGCGCTCGGCTTCGGCCTGGCGCGCCATCGCGCGTTGCATGCCGGTCGGAATCTCGACGTCCTTCACTTCGACGATCGAGACCTTGATGCCCCACGGCGCGGTCGCCTCGTCGATGATCCCCTGCAGGATCGAGTTGATCTTCTCGCGCTCGGACAGCAGTTCGTCGAGCACGTGCTGGCCGAGCACCGAGCGCAGCGTCGTCTGCGCGATCTGCGACGTCGCGACCATGTAGTTCTCGATCTGCACGATCGCCGACTTGGGATCGACGATCCGGAAGTACGCGACCGCGTTCACGCGCACGGGGACGTTGTCCTTGGTGATCACTTCCTGCGGCGGAATCGTCAGCGTGATCGTGCGCAGATCGACCTTGACCATCCGGTCGACGACGGGGATCAGCAGGAACAGTCCTGGGCCCTTCGGGTTCGCCAGCAGGCGGCCGAGCCGGAAGATGATCCCGCGCTCGTACTCGCGTGCCACCTTGATCGCCGAGAACAGGAACAGGACGATCAGGAAGAGCAGGATCGCGATGACGATGAGGCTGGCTTCCATCGCGAACGATCCTATGTCCCTTCCGGGCGCACCGTCAGGACGAGCCCGTCCAGCGACTCGACGCGGACGTGCTCGCCCGGCCGCAGCTGCTCGCCGCCGACCGAGCGCGCCTGCCAGAGCTCTCCGTTGACGAACACGAGCCCGTTGCGACGCACTTCGCCGAGCGCGCCGGCGATCTTCTCGGGCGCGACCTCGACCGGCTTGCGCCGGACCTGCCAGGCCTTGCCGACGGCGAACGCCCACAGCGCACCGAGCCCGACCGCGACGCTGATCACGAGCGGCTTCGACGTGTGGTACGGCGCCGGCGCGTTCTGGAAGAGCATGATCGCGCCGACCGCGAGCGCGATCAGCCCGGCCACGGTCAACGCGCCGTGGGACGTGACGTGCAGGTCGAGGACGAGGAGCCCCACTCCGGCGAGCAGCAGGATCACGCCGGCCCAGCTGACCGGCAGCACCGAGAAGCCGAACAGCGCCGTGATCAGAGCGACCAGGCCGAGTGCGCCCGGCAGCACGACGCCGGGATGGAAGATCTCGTAGCCGATGCCGGCGAGGCCGGCGAGGAACAGCAACGTGAGGATGTTCGGGTCGATCAGCGTGTTCAGGAGCCGCGTGAAGAAGCTCGGGTGCACGTCGTGGATGTCCGCGCCCGCGAGGTGCAGCACGTAGCCGCGCGGCTTTGTCTTGACGCCGTCCGACTGCTCGAGCAGCGCCGGTAGCGTCGGCGCGATCGCGTCGATGACATTCAGCTTGAGCGCTTCCTGCGCAGTCGCGTTCGTCGCTTTGCGCACGGCGAGGTCGGCCCAGCGCGCATTGCGACCGTGACTCTGGGCGAGCGCCCGTAGCGAAGCCGCCTCGTGGTTGATCAGCTTGCGGCGCAGGTCCGAGTCGATGTTGCCGCCGCTGGAGTCGATCGGCGTCGAGGAGCCGATGTTCGTCTGCGGCGCCATGGCCAGATAGTCGGCCGCTTGGGCGATCCAGACTCCGGCGGAGCCGGCAAACGAGCCGTCCGGCCCGACCCACACGAGCACCGGCAGCTTCGCGCTCAGCTCGCAGAGGACGATCTTGTCCTTCGACTGCAGCAGGCCGCCGGGCGTGTTCAGGACGATCGCCGCGGCGTCGTAGTGCTGCTTGGCCGCCTCTTTCAGCTGATGGCAGACGTAGTTCTGCGTCACCGGGTTGACGTCGGCGTCGAAATGGATCGCGAGGACGCGGGGCGTCGCTGCGGCGGCTGGTGAGGCGAACGCCACGAGCGCTCCGAGGAGTAAAAGTCCCCGCAAACAGGCGCTCTTCAACTCGTAAGGATTCTATCAGTGGGGTTGAGGTCGACAGGTGGGGCAGGCACCCTTGGACTGCGGTGAAGCTCGCACTGGCCGCCCTCGTCGCATTCCTTGCCGCGCCGGCCGCCGCGTTCGGCGAGGTGTCGATGGCTGCGCGCGATGTGCCGCTGCACGGGGAGCGAACGCTGGCGTCGTCTGCGGCGGCCCCCTTCGACATGGTCGGGCTGCACTGGCGTGGCCCCGGCGCGGTCGAGTTCCGCACGCGTGCGGTCACCGGCGATTGGAGTGGTTGGCATCGCGCGGCCCCCGAGCCGGAGGACGTTCCTGACGTCGCCACGGCGGAGGGGCGAGCCCTCCCCGGCTGGAAGCTCGGCAACCCGTATTGGACCGGCTCGTCCGATCGGATCGAGTACCGGCTGCACGGCCGCGTGACCCGGCTGCGCGCGTATTTGATCGACAGCCCCGAGCAGCGTGTGCCGTTGCGGCGCGTCTCGATGACGGGCTCGCCGCCGCTCATCTCGCGCGTCGGCTGGGGCGCGAACGAGTCGATCCGCCGTGCCGCGCCGAGCTACGCTCGCACGCTGCAGTTCGCCGTCGTGCACCACACGGCCGGGAGCAACTCGTACACCGCGTCGCAGTCCGCCGCGATCGTGCGCGGCATCGAGGTGTACCACGTCAAGGGAAACGGCTGGAACGACATTGGCTACAACTTCCTCGTCGACAAATACGGGCAGGTCTTCGAAGGTCGCTACGGGGGTGTCGACAAGAACGTGATCGGTGCGCACGCCGGCGGCTTCAACACCGGCTCGTTCGGTGTCGCGCTGCTCGGGACGTACGCGTCCACCGCGCCCTCGTCGGCCGCGAAGTCGGCGCTCGTTAACCTGCTGGCCTGGCGGCTGGACGTGGCGCACGTCGATCCACTTTCCTCGCTGACCTACGAGTCCGGCGGCAACGGCCGCTTCCCCGTCGGGACGCCGGTGTTCATTCGCGCCGTGTCCGGACACAAAGACACGGGCTTCACCACCTGCCCGGGCGCGGCGCTGTATGCCCAGCTCGGGGCGCTGGCTCGGCAGGCGGCGTCGACAGGACTGCCGAAGCTGTACGCACCCCTCGTGCAGGGACAGCCCGGTGGGCTCGTACGCTTCCGCGCGCACCTGACCGACTCGCTGCCCTGGACCGTGACGGTGACCGATGTGGACGGGGCGGTCGCCGGTAGTGGGACCGGCACGAGCCAGGAGATCGACTGGACCTGGGACGCCTCGCTCGCTCGAAAGGCCGGCTACACCTGGACGATCGCTGCGGGCGATGCCGTGCGACCGGTGACCGGCAGCGTCGGGACCGCGCCCGTCGCCCTGGCGATCAAGTCGCTGAGCGCAACCCCGCCGCTCGTGACGCAGTCGAGCCAGATCGCGTACACGCTGACCGCCGCCGCGACAGTGACGGCGACGTTGCGCGCTCCCGGCGGGCGGGACGTCGTGACGCTGTTCACGCAACAGCATTCCCCGGGCAAGCATTCCTTCCGCTTCGCGCCCGCCGGAGTGCCCGACGGCCGCTACGAGCTGGTGTTGACCGCGACGAACGGCAGGACGTCGTCGACGGCGACGATCTCCATCACCATTGACCACACGATCCGCGCGTTCACGGTGACGCCGGTGGTGACGCGCAGCGACGTCACGTTCTCGTTCGAGCTCGCGCGCGCAGCCGCCGTGCGGCTCAGCATCGCCCAGGGAGGCAAGACGATCGTCCCCGTGTATTACGCGTCGCTAGCGCCCGGGCCGCAGACCGTGAACTGGGCGATCGGTGACGCCAGGGACGGCACGTACGCAGGCGTGCTCAACTCCGGGATCGCCGATCACAGCGTGCTGTTCCGCATCGACACGAAGGCGCCGCGGCTGCTTGCCCGCTCGTTCCGCGGGCTGCGCTTCTGGGTCAGCGAGCCGGCGACGATCAGGCTGACGGTGAATGGCCGGACGGTCGCGCGCACCGTGCGGGCAGGCACGTTCTCGTTCCGGCATGGGCGCGTGCGCACCGTGCGCATCTCCGCGCAGGATGCCGCCGGCAACGCCAGCTCGACGCTCAAGTTCCCTTAGTAGTAGTCCAAGCGTCGTAGGCAAGCTCGAGCCGCTGAAGGATCGTGGCGAGGAGCTGCGCGCGGTCGGCGCGCTCGCCCAGCTCGAGCAGCAGCGACGTCGGCTCCGTCTGCGCGTCCGCGGGAAGCGCCTCGGCCGCCTGGTTAGCGTTCACTCCTATGCCGAGCACGACGCGTCCCGCGCTCGCCTCCGCCAGGACGCCCGCGACCTTCCGCCCGCCGATGAGCACGTCATTTGGGAACTTGATCGCCGGCTCGATGCCGGTGACGTCCGCGATCGCCTCTGCGACAGCGCCGCCCGCCACGAGCGACAGCTCGGGCAGTCGCGCCGGCTCGATCTCCGGCCGCAGCAGGACGGAGACCAGCACGCTCG
Organism: Gaiellaceae bacterium; assembly: GCA_045806365.1. Lineage (GTDB taxonomy): Bacteria > Actinomycetota > Thermoleophilia > Gaiellales > Gaiellaceae > 3-1-20CM-4-69-9. The sequence goes on along the minus strand of JBJMJL010000107.1, from coordinate 23,122 downwards.
TCCGCGCGGGCGCCTGCCATGTCCGGCCGAGCCGCCCGCGTCCCTCGGTCTGCTCCTCGGCAACCGCGACCGCTCCCTCCGGGTCGTCCTCGCGCAGCAGGCGCTGCGTCGACGCGCACACCTCCTCGTAGCGGTACACGGCGCCGAAACGGCCGCTCAGCAGCGGCTTCACGACCTCCGGGGCGAGCGAATCCTCCACGCTCCTACACTAGAGCGATGACCTCGGTAGCCCTGACCGAGATCCTTCCCCATCGCGCGCCGTTCCTGCTCATCGACGAGGTGATCGAGGTAACGCCCGGAGTCGGCGCGGTCGCGCGCAAGACGGTGCGGGAAGACGAGTGGTATCTGGCCGGACACTTTCCCGGCCGTCCGATCATGCCGGGTGTCCTGATCGTCGAGGCGCTCGCGCAAACCGGTGCGGTTGCGGTGCTGAGCGAGGAAGAGAACCGCGGCAAGCTCGCCTTCTTCGCGGGCATCGACGACTGTCGCTTCAAGCGTGTGGTCGAGCCCGGAGATGTCCTCGAGCTCCGCTGCGAGCTCGAGCGCGTGCGCGGGCCGATCGGGCGCGGCAAGGCCGAGGCGCGCGTCGACGGCGAGCTCGCGTGCAAGGCGACCCTCACGTTCGCCGTCGAGCGATGATCGGCAAAGCCCAGGGCGACCCGATCTCCATCACCGGTCTCGGCTCGTACGTGCCGGAGCGCGTGCTCACGAACGACGAGCTCTCGACGCTTGTCGACACATCCCACGAGTGGATCATGGAGCGCACCGGCATCCGCGAACGCCGGATCGCGGCGCCCGAGGAAGCGCTGACAGACCTGGCGCTCCCGGCAGCGCGCGCTGCGCTCGCGCAGGCGGGAGTCGAGGCGAAGGACGTCGACCTGCTCGTCTGCGCAACCGTGACGCCCGACATGATGTTCCCGACGTCGAGCGCGTTGCTCGCCGACGAGCTCGGGATGCCGCAGGCCGCGGCGTACGACCTGCTCGCCGGCTGCACGGGGTTCATGTACGCGGTCGCGCAGGCGTACGGGATGATGGCCGCCGGGCTTTCGCAGCGCGCGCTGGTCGTCGGCGGCGACGTGCTCTCGCGCATCCTCGACTGGACCGACCGCTCGACGCTCGTCCTCTTCGGTGACGGCGCCGGCGCCGTCGTGCTGGAACGAGTCGAACGGCCGGGCTTCCTCGGCTTCGAGCTCGGCGCAGACGGCGGCGGCGGCATTCATCTCTCGCTGCCGGGCAGCGGCTCGCGCAGGCTCGAGGACGCGGTCGGCAACGGCTACGTCCACATGAACGGCCGCGAGGTCTTCAAGTTCGCGACGCGCGTGCTCGTTTCGTCTGCGCAGGCCGTCCTGGAGGAGTGCGCGGTCTCCGTCGACGACGTGGACGTCTACATCCCGCACCAGGCCAATGTCCGCATCATGGATCACGCTGCGCAGAAGCTGGGTATCCCACGCGAGCGGATGGTTGTGAACGTCGACCGCTTCGGGAACACGTCCTCTGGTTCAATCCCGCTTGCGCTGGCCGATGCCCAGCGCGACGGACGGCTGAAGAAGGGAGATCTGGTGTTGATGACCGGCATGGGAGCGGGCCTGACGTGGGGCTCGGGCCTGATGGAGTGGACCCTTTGAAAAAGGGTCTCGTCGCGTTCTGTTTTCCCGGGCAGGGCTCGCTCGAGGTCGGCATGGGCCGCGAGCTCGCGCAGGCCGTTCCGCAGGCGATGGAGGTCTTCGAGCGCGGGAGCGAGGCGGCCGGCCTCGACCTCAAGTACCTGTGCTTCGACGCGCCCGAGGCCGAGCTCGTGCAGACCGAGATCCAGCAGCCGGCGCTCGTCGCCACCAGCCTCGCCGTCCTCGCCGCGATCAAGGCACGCGGCATCAAGCCGGACTTCGTCGTCGGTCACTCGGTCGGCGAGTTCGCCGCACTCGCGGCGGCGAGCGCGCTCAAGGTCGAAGAGGCAGTCGGGCTCGTCCGTGAGCGCGGGCTCGCGATGGCGGAGGCCGCGCGCAAGAACCCCGGCTCGATGGCGGCGATCCTCGGCCTCGACGACGAGGTCGTCGAGCGCATCTGCCGGCGCATCCTCAATGTGTGGCCCGCCAACTACAACTGCCCCGGCCAGATCGTCGTCTCCGGCGAGAACCCTGCCGTCGACGAAGCGTGCGACGCCGCCGAGCAGGAGGGCGCACGCCGCGCCGTGAAGCTGCGCGTGTCGGGCGCGTTCCACAGTCCGCTCGTCGCGCGCGCGGCCGATCGCCTGCGGCCCGCGCTCGACAAGGTGAAGTTCTCCGAGCCCACCGCGCCGTTCATGTCGACCGTCACCGCGCGGATCGAAGACGCGAAGCGGGTCGGCCCGCTGCTGGTCGAGCAGCTGACCGCGCCGGTGCGCTTCACGCAGGCCGGGCAGGCGTTGCTGCGCGAGGGCGTGCATACGTTCGTCGAGGTCGGGCCGGGCAATGTGCTCTCCGGGCTGATCAAGCGGATCGACCGCAACGCGCGCACGATCTCGGTGTCGACCCCGGAGGGTCTCGACAAGCTCGAGGAGACGCTCGCCTCTGCTTGAGGTGCGGCTCGACCGCCCACGCGCGCGGCGCCCGTGAGCGGCCGAACCGCTGACTTCGCGTCGCTCGAGGGCAAGACGGCCCTCGTGACGGGAGGCTCCCGGGGGATCGGTCGCGCAATCGCGCTGGAGCTGTCGCGCGCGGGCGCCCAGGTGACGCTGAGCTACAACTCCGGCAAGGAGGAGGCCGAGGCCGTCGCCGGCGAGGCGGGCGCGCAGGCGCTGCAGGCCGACGTCTCGAGCGCCGAAGACGCCAAGCGGCTCGTCGACGCTGTGGGCGACCTCGACATCCTCGTCAACAACGCCGGGCTGACACGTGACGGTTTGATCGCGCGCATGTCGGACGATGATTGGAGCGACGTGATCTCGACGAACCTGGGGGGTGTCTTCCACACGTGCCGCGCGGCGGCGCGCGGCATGATGAAGCGCCGCGCGGGCTCGATCGTGAACATCTCGAGCATCGTCGGGCTGCACGGGAACCCGGGGCAGACGAACTACTCGGCGTCGAAGGCGGGCATCATCGGCTTCACGAAAGCGCTCGCGCGCGAGCTCGGGAACCGCGGCGTGCGCGCGAACGTCGTCGCGCCCGGCTACGTCGACACGCGGCTGACCCAGGTCATCGCCGACGAGATGAAGGAGCTGATGCTCGCGAACACGCCGCTCGGCCGTTTCGGCACGCCGGAGGACGTTGCCGGGGCGGTACGTTTTCTCTGCTCGGACGAGGCCAGGTTCATCACGGGCGACGTGCTGCTCGTCGACGGCGGATTGGGGATGTAGATGTCACTGAACGGCAGGCGCAGAGTCGTGATCACAGGAATCGGCGCCGTCACGCCGCTCGGAAACGACGCCGAGGGGACGTGGCAGAACCTGCTCGCCGGCGAGTCGGGCGCGGGAGAGATCACGCAATTCGACTCCACCGACTACTTCGTCCACTTCGCATGCGAGGTGAAGGACTTCGACCCCTCGCAGTTCATCGAGCGTAAACAGGTCCGTCGCATGGACCGCTTCGCCCACCTGGTCCTTGCCGCTGCACGACAGGCCGAGGCAGACGCGGGGATCGACATCGCAGCGGAGGCCGACCGCATCGGCGCCTCGATCGCCACCGGCATCGGCGGCATCAAGTCCTTCCAGGATTGCTACGACACGCTGATTCAGCGTGGCCCCGACCGCGTGAACCCGTTCGCGATCCCCTGCATCATCCCGAACATGGGGGCGGGGTGGGTGTCGATGGAGCTCGGCACGCGCGGCCCGCTCTCGTCGGAGTGCACGGCGTGCGCAGCTTCGAACATGGCGATCGGGCAGGGGCTCGACGACATCCGGCTCGGCCGCGCCGACGTGATGCTGTGCGGCGGCACGGAGTCCGCGATCAACCAGGTCGGCATCGCCGGCTTCGGCGCGATGCGGGCACTATCGCGTCGCAACGACGACCCGAAGCGCGCAAGCCGCCCGTTCGACGCCGGGCGCGACGGCTTCGTGATGGGTGAGGCCGGTGCGGTCCTGGTGCTCGAGGAGCTCGAGCGGGCGCGTGCACGCGGCGCGAAGATTTACGCCGAGGTCGCCGGCTACGGGCTGTCGTCCGATGCAAAGCACGTCACCGAGCCGGACCCGACGGGAGAGAACCCCGCGCGCGCGATGAGGAACGCCTTCGCCGATGCCGGCATCGAGCCGGCCGAGATCGACTACATCAACGCGCACGGGACGTCGACTCCGCTCGGGGATGCGGCCGAGACGCGCGTGATCAAGCTCGCACTCGGCGAAGAGCACGCGCGGCAGACCCCGGTGTCGTCGACGAAAGGTGCAACCGGGCACTGCCTCGGCGCCGCCGGCGCGGTCGAGGCGATGTTCGCGACGCTCGCGATCCGCGACGGCAAGCTGCCGCCGACGATCAACTACGAGGTCGAAGACCCCGAATGCGACCTGGACTACATCCCGAACGAGGCGCGCGACGCCGACATACGCGTCGCGGTATCCAACTCGTTCGGCTTCGGCGGTCACAACGCGTCGATCGTCCTGAAGCGTGTCGAAGACGACCACTGACCAAGACCGCTGGGCCACCTTTGACTGCTACGGGACGCTGATCGACTGGAACGGCGGGCTGAGGAGCGCTCTCGGCAGCGACGAGCTGCTGGAGCGGTATCACGAGCTGGAGCCGCAGGTGCAAGCGGAGAGCCCCGGCCGCTCGTATCGCGAGATCCTCACGGAGGTCGCACGCAGGCTCGGCGTCGACGACGCAGGAGCGCCGGCGCGCTCGCTGCCGTCGTGGGAGCCCTTCCCCGAAGTGCGTCCGGCGCTCGAGCGTGCCCGCGGGAACGGGTGGAAGCTCGCGATCCTCTCGAACACCGACCGCGACTTCATCGAGGCCTCGATGCAGCGCATCGGTGTCCGGTTCGAGCTCGCGATCGTCGCGTCGGAGATCGAGTCCTACAAGCCGGCGCACACCCACTGGCGGCGCTTCTTCGAAGAGGTCGACGTCCCGCGCGACCGGTACGTCCACGTCGCTCAGAGCCACTTCCACGACATCGTCCCGGCGCGTGCGCTTGGGCTACAGTCGGTGTGGATCAACCGCTACGGGGAGCGGCACGACGAGGCGCCGACGCGCGAGCTACGTGATCTCCAGGAACTTCCCGAGACGCTCGATGAGCTCGTCCCCGCCTGACGGCCTCAGCCTCCGGCACGCGACGACCGACGACGCGCCGGCGATCAACGAGCTGATCACGGCCGCCGATCTCGCGGTGCAAGGCTGGTCGGAGTCGTCGGAGCCCGAGTTGCTCGGCTGGTGGCGGATGATGGATCTCGAGCAGAGCTCGTGGGTGCTCCACGACGACGGCGCGATCGCCGCGTACGCCGTCGCCTTTGCGCACGGCGACACGCTCGAGCTCGACGGCTTCGTGCATCCCGACCGCCAGGGCCGCGGGCTCGGCGCATGGCTCGTGCAACGTGCTGAGGCGCGCGCACGCGAGCTCGAGAAGCCGAGGCTGCATGCCTGGTCACTCGCAGGAGACGGCCGTGCGCATCGCCTCTTCGAACTGTCGGGGATGCGCGAGCTGCGCCGCTTCTACCGGATGATGATCGACTTCGACGGCCCGCCGGCAGAGCCGCAGTGGCCCGAGGGCTTGCGTGTCGAGACCTTCGAGGAAGAAGACGCGCAGGCATTCCACGAAGCGCTCCTCGAGGCATTCGCCGACGAGTGGAACTTCGTGGCGATGCCGTTCGAAGAGTGGCGTGAGCTGCGCATCGTCAAGGACCCCGACTTCGACCCGACGCTGTGGTTCATCGTGCGTGAACGCGGAGAGATCGCCGCCGTGCTGCGCGGCGAGCCCGACCGGTCGGGCGCGGGCTTCGTCGGCGCGCTCGGGGTGCGGAAGCCGTGGCGCAAGCGCGGAATTGCGCTCGCGCTGCTGCAACACGCGTTCGGCGAGTTCTACCGGCGCGGCAAGCCGCGAGTCTCGCTCGGCGTCGACGCCGAGAATCCCACCGGCGCGACGCGGCTGTACGAGCGCGCAGGGATGTATGTCGCGTACGAAGCGGTCACGCATGGCAAGGACCTCGCGTGAGTCGCCTGCGTGCCAAGTGTCCGCATTGCAAGACGTACACCGCCGTCGCACTCGGCCCGGACTACGAATGCCACGCGTGCGGACGTGTCTTCCATGCGGGGATGGTGCGCGTCCCGCAAGCCTGGGGCGACGGGGGCGAGGCGATGGCCGAGGCCGCGTGGCTCGAGTTGCCGTTCCCGGAGACTGCGGTCGTCGAAGCCGAGTCGCTCGAGGAGCAGAACCTCGCGCTCGCGGCCGATCTGCCCGAGCGGCCGCTGGTGCTCGGCGGCGACTGCTGCTCGCACATCGGCGCCGTTGAAGGTCTTGCGGCCCGCCTGGGCCGGCTGTCCGTGATCTGGCTCGACGCGCACGGCGACCTGAACACGCCCGCGAGCTCGCCGTCCGGCAATCAGTGGGGCATGCCGCTCCGCATGTTGCTCGACTCGGGCGCGGTTCAGCCGACGGACGTCGCGCTCGTCGGCGCACGCAATCTCGATCCGCCGGAGGAGGAATTCATCCGCACGGCCGGCCTGCACCTCGGCGAGGAGGGGATTCCCGGCGCGCTCGACGGCGTCGGCTGCACGTACGTCGCGCTCGACTGCGACGTCCTCGAGCCCTCCGAGATGTCCGTTTTCATGCCCGAGCCGGGCGGGCTGACCCGGTTCGACGTCGAGCGGATTCTGCGCGCCGTCGATGCGAGGACGAAGGTGCTCGGCGCCGGATTCAGCGGTCTGAGCTTCGAGCCGTCCAATATCGGGCCTCTGACGGCTTTCGCCGAAGCGCTCGGGTTGTAGGCTCACGAACGATGTCCTCGCGGATCGACGTTTCGATCGAACATCGCAACGCGCCCGAACAGCCGGACGCGAAGCATCCGAACACGTGCCCTGAGTGCCAGTCGCACTACCGCGACGACGAGCTCGACGCAGCGTTGTGGGTCTGCCCGCAGTGCGGGCACCACTTTGCGATGCGTGCTCGCACGCGGATCGCGTCGCTCGCGGACGAGGGCTCGTTTGCCGAGGAGGCGGCCGACCTTCGCTCCGAGGACCCGCTGAACTTCTTCGACCTGCGCCCGTACACCGAGCGGCTGGCGGAGGCGGAGATGAAGACGGGCCTCGGCGAGGCGATGGTGATCGGTCGGGCATCGATCGACGGGAACGCATGCGAGCTCGCCGTCATGGACTTTTCCTTCATGGGCGGCTCGATGGGTAGCGTCGTCGGAGAGAAATTCTCGCGCGCGTGCGACAGCGCCGCCGAGCGCGGTGTGCCGCTCGTCTCCGTCACGGCGTCCGGCGGTGCGCGCATGCAGGAGGGAATCCTCTCGCTGATGCAGCTTCCCAAGACGGTGTGCGCGGTCGAGGACCTGCACGACTCCGGCCAGGCGCTGATCAGCGTGATGACCCATCCGACGACCGCCGGAGTGCTCGCGAGCTTCGCCAGTCTCGGCGACGTGATCGTCGCGGAGCCCGGCGCGCTGCTCGCGTTCACGGGTCCGCGCGTCGTCCAGCAGACGACGCGCGAAAAGCTGCCCGAGGATTTCGGGCTCGCCGAGCAGAATCTGCGCTTCGGCCACATCGACGCGATCGTCCCGCGTCCCGAGCTGAGGCCGTACGTCGCACGCCTCGTGCGCCTGTTCTCCCGCAATGGCGACTGATCACGAGCTCCACCTCCGCGAGCGCCTGACGCGTTTGCGCAGCCTCAACCTGCTCGGCGGGACGCGCCTCTCCGGGGAGCTCGAGAAGCTGCAACGGCAGCTCGACAGGATTCAGTCCGCGCCGACGGACGAGGAAATCTGGCGCTCAGTCGAGCTGGCGCGCCACCAGGACCGGCCGTACACGCTCGACTACGTCGAGCGGCTGCTCGACGACTGGGTGGAGCTCCACGGTGACCGTGGCCGCGCCGACGACGCCGCGCTCGTGATCGGGCTCGGACGTTTCGACGGAAGAACGATCGCGCTCGTCGGGAATCAGAAAGGCCGTGACATCAAGGAGCGCACGCACCGGAACTTCGGGATGGCGTACCCGGAGGGCTACCGAAAGGCGATGCGGTTGATGGAGCTTGCCGACAGGCAGGGGTTCCCGCTGGTCAGCCTCGTCGATATTCCGGGTGCGTATCCGGGGGTCGCGGCCGAGCAGCACGGCCAGGGCGGTGCAATCGCGCGTGCGCAGGCGGAGATGGCAAGGCTGAACGTTCCGACGATCGCTTGCGTCATCGGTGAGGGCGGCTCTGGTGGAGCAATCGCGACAGCGCTCGCCGACCGCGTGCTGATGCAGGAGAACGCGATCTACACCGTCATCTCGCCAGAGGGCTGTGCCGCGATCCTCTGGCGTGACGCCGGCGAGGCGAAGAAGGCGGCGGCTGCCTTCAAGCCGGACGCCGTCCACTGCCTGGAGCTGGGCGTGATCGATGCGATCGTCCCCGAGCCGGAAGCGGGTGCCCACACCGATCCGGACGCGGCGGCGCGTCTGTTGGGCGAGTCGCTGCGCGAGACGCTCGACGAGCTCGAATCGGTGCCGGCCGACGACCTCAAGCGCAGGCGCCGAGCCAGATTCCGCTCACTGGGCGTTTACGCCTGAGCCAACGCTTCGCCCTGTGGAAACTTGTGAGCTTCTCATAACTTTGTGCAGGTTTGCGGCACCCGCGGCCACCCGCTCTCCACAATATCCACAGCCTTTTCCCCCGACTCCTGAACGACTTCGGGCCGGAAATCCGGCCCGAAGAGTCGACCCCCCCGCTGGGTGGAGAAGCTTTTCAGAGGGCATGAACCCTCCTTTGAAGTAGTCCTTCTAGCCGATCGGCCACGAGTTGAAACGCCCGGAAAAGCTCACCGAGTACAAACGCAAACGCGACCCGAAGAAGACCCCGGAACCGTTCCGCTCGACCGGACCGAAACGGACGAAGGAGCCGATCTTCGTCGTTCAGCGCCACGACGCCCGCCGGCTGCACTACGACTTCCGGCTGGAACGGAACGGTGCGCTGGCCAGCTGGGCCGTCCCCAAGGGCGTCCCACTCGAGCCCGGCCAGCAGGTGCTCGCCGTCCACGTGGAGGACCACCCGCTCGGCTATGCGACGTTCGAGGGCGAGATCCCGAAGGGCCAATACGGCGCCGGCACCGTCGAGGTCTGGGACAACGGCACGTACGAGCTGCTGGAGGAGAAGAAGAACGGCGGCCTCACCGTCCGTCTGAAAGGCAAGCGGCTCGACGGCACGTGGGCGTTGATCCCTGCGCACCTGAGCGGAGACGAGAAGAACTGGCTACTGATTCGCAAGCGTGACGAGGCGAAGCCCGAGCCGCGGCCGGGCGCGACGTACTCGCCGATGCTCGCGACGCTCGCGGAGGATGTTCCGCGCGGCGCAGGCTGGGAGTTCGAGGTGAAGTGGGACGGCTACCGCGCGCTCGCGACCGTGTCGCAGAGCGAGGCAGCGCTCACGAGCCGGAACGGCAATGACCTGACCGCGCGGTTCGAGCACGTTGCGAAGGAGATCGCCAAGGCGGTGAAGACGCCCGACTGCGTGCTCGACGGTGAGGTGTGCGCGCTCGACGAGTCCGGCCGCGCGAGCTTCTCCGCGATGCAGCAGGGAAAGCCCGGCACGCCGCTCGTCTTCTATGCCTTCGATGTCCTCGAGGTCGAGGGTGAGCCGCTGCTCGAGCTCCCGCTCGTCGAGCGCCGTCAGCGTCTGGAGCAGCTGCTCGACGAGCGCAATCGCACCGTGCGACTCTCGGAGGCCTTCGACGACGGCAACGCATTGCTCACGGCCGCGAACGAGCAGCAGCTCGAAGGGATCATGGCCAAGCGCCTCGACTCGCGCTACACGCCGGGCCGCCGCACGCGCGACTGGCTGAAGATCAAGACGCACGGCGCGCAGGAGTTCGTCATTGCCGGCTTCACGAAGGGAACCGGCAGGCGGGCGTCGAGCTTCGGCTCGCTCGTGCTGGGCTACTACCAAGGCGGCGAGCTGCAGTACGCCGGCAACGTCGGGACCGGCTTCAACAGCCGCGAGATCGAGAAGCTGCTCGACGAGCTGCGGCCGCTCAAGCGCGCGACCTCGCCGTTCCGCGAGGTCCCGAAGATGCCGAAGGTGCGCAAGAGCGACGTGATCTGGGTCGAGCCGAAGCTCGTGTGCGAGGTCGAGTTCGCCGAGTGGACGCACGACGGCAGACTGCGTGCGCCGTCGTATCAGGGCCTGCGCGAGGACAAGCCGGCTGAGGAGGTCCGCCGTGAGTCGCCCATCACCGACCGCGTGACGAAAGGCTCCCGCGAGCTGAAGCTGTCGAACCTCGACAAGGTCTTCTTCCCCGTCGAAGGGATTACGAAGGGCGACCTGCTCGAGTACTACCGCGCCGTCGCGCCGACGCTGCTCCCGCATCTCCGTGACCGCCCCTTCACGATGGTGCGCTGGCCGGACGGGATCGAAGCGGGCCGCTTCTTCCAGAAGGATGCTCCCTCGCACATGCCGGAGTGGATTCCCACCCACCGCGCGCTCGTGTCGACGCGCGAGTCGCCGCGGCGCAAGAAGTGGGTCAACTTCCCGCTCGTCAACGACGAGCTCGCGCTGCTTTGGATGGTGAACATGGGCTGCGTCGACATGAACGCGTGGTACTCGCGCGCCGACAAGCCCGACCGGCCCGACTTCGTCCTCTTCGATCTCGACCCGTCACCCGACGTCGGCTTCAGGGAGACGGTGCAGGTCGCACTGCTCGTGAAGCAGGCGCTCGACGCATTCGGCCTCGTCGGTTTCCCGAAGACGTCGAGCGCCGAGGGCATGCATGTGCTCGTGCCGATCGAGCGTCGCTACACGTTCGACGACACGCGCCAGTTCGCCGAGATCGTCGCGGGCGCGATCGCGCGGACGCATCGCGGGCTGGCGACGACCGAGTGGACGAAGACGAAGCGCCGCGGCGTGCTGATCGACTCGAACCAGAACGGCGAGGGGAAGACGATCGCGTCCGTCTACTCCGTGCGTCCGCGCGCGGGCGCGCCGGTCTCCACGCCGCTGCGCTGGAGCGAGGTGACGGAAGATCTCGACCCGCTCTCGTTCACGATGCCTGTCGTGCTGGAGCGCATCCGTAAGCACGGAGACCTGTTCGGGGGCGTGCTTACGACGCGGCAGCGGCTGACGGATGCGCTGAAGGCACTAGGCTAGGCATCCGCACGACGCGTCCGTTGCCCTGCGAGAGCACTTGCTCGAGCGCCGCGACGCAGCGCGCATCAAACGCCGCGCCGGTGTCCTTGTGCAGCAGCTCGATCGCCGCTTCGTGGGTCCACGCATCGCGGTACACGCGCGGCGAGACGAGAGCGTCGTATACGTCGCACACGGTCAGGATCCGCGTATCGAGGCTGAGGTCGCACTCGCTCAGGCCGCGCGGATAGCCCTTGCCGTCGAGCCGCTCGTGATGGCTGTGCACGAGGTCGTGGATCGCAGCTGTAAAGCCGCCGAGCTCGCGGAGCAGCTGCACGCCTCGGCCGGGGTGCAGCTTGATCGCCGCGAACTCCTGGTCGTCCAATGCACCCGGCTTCTTGAGGATGCGCTCCGGGACGGAGAGCTTGCCGATGTCGTGGAGCAATCCGCCGATTGCGAGCGCGCGCAGGCGACCCGGCGCGAGGCCGAGCTCCTCGCCGACCTGCACCGCGCGGAGCGCGACCCGGCGCGTGTGCTCCTCGGTGGACTCGTCCTTGTCCGCGAGCAGCTGCGTGAGCGCGCGCACCCTTGCGCCGAGGAAGGCCTCCTCCTCGGCGACCAGATCGCCTGCTCGTAGATCGCCGACGAGCGACCGGGATTGCGCCGACCGGAAGAGGTCGATCGCGACGGTCGCGCCGACGAGGATGATCCCGAGGAGCTCGAAGAGGTGGCCGAGCCACCAGCCGAGGTCCATGTAGTTCATCAGCATCGCGCCCGGGAGTGCCGCCGTGAGCCAGGCGATCCCGATCACGAGCGCCATGTCGGCAGAACGATGCGTGAGCAGATAGGTCTTCAGCGCGCGGAGCAGCAACACGGCAAACAGGGCCACGCCGACGATCAGCCCCGCCACGGCCCCAGGGCTCCCCGGCTGCGGAACCGACGGCACGACCGTGGGGAACGCCATTCCGACGACGCCGAGCCCGATCACGGCAACGAGTGAGAAGACCTGCAGCACGAGGAGTGCGCGGACACTCTGCGGCCGGCGCAAAGTCGGGATCGCCGACAGCGCGAGCACCGCTGCGCCCGCGGGGAGCGTTGCCGCGCCCGTCAGCGAGATCACGCCGTTCATCCCGATGATCGCGCCCGGCGTTGCGAGCCCGTGGATCGCGAGGAGCGCCGACATGACCGTGAAGCCGGTGCCGATCAATACGACGCGGCCGTCGTCGCGGCGCACGCCGACGATCGTGAGCGCCAGCGACACGGCCGCAGCCGCGAGCGCGCTGACGCCGACGCCGACGAAGTGCACCGGCGTTCCGAACATCACCATTCGGTGTCCGAAGGCAAGCAGCAGCGCTGCTGGTAGGACGCCGCCGATGCCGACGAGAACAGCAAGCGGCGCGAGTCGCTCGCGCAGAAGCAGCCGCATGGGGAATCGCATCGGCTGTGCGCATCCCGACATAGAGGGCTTCGCCTACCTCGAACGAGTGACCGCTCCGAACAGCGGCAGACAGCCCTCCACGCCCTCGAGCTCGACCCGGACCGGGCAGCGCCAGCTCTCGCGGTCCAGACGGTAGTCGTAATGCGGGATCGGCTCGCCGCGCGGCGCCAGCGTCCTCATTCCCGTCGTGCGGTAGCCGAGCTTCTGCGAGACGCGTTGCGAGGCGACGTTGTGGACGAGCGCGCCGCTCGTAGCGGTCCGGGCGCCCAGGCCGCGGAACGCGAGCTCCAGGACAGCAGCACGCTGCTCGGTCCCGAGGCCCTTGCGCTGGTAGGGCGCGCCGAGCCAGGAGCCCGTCGTGACCTCGCGATCCCCGGCGAAGTTCTCGGCGCTGATGCCCTGCGTGCCGATGGGGTGTCCTTCGAGGTACGTGATCAGGTTGAGGCTCCACTTGTCGGGAGCCCACGACTCCCAGCAGCCGCGATGGAACTCCAGGAAAGGTTCCAGTCGCAGGTCGTCCGTCCACGCCACGAAGAAAGGCATCTCTTCGGGCGGATGGATCCCGGCCTCGGCGACGCTGAACAGCTCCAGTAGCTCGTCCTCGCGGGGGAGGCGCAGCTCGAGCCGCGGCGTGCGGACGCGCAGCTCCCAGAGCGGCTCGATGTTCACGCGTCGAGCCGCTCAGGATGACCGAGCGTTCCGAGCTCGGCGATGTCGCGCCGAAAGAACAACGACGTCGTCCAGTCGGTGACGACACGCAGCTTTCGGGTCAGCAGCGGCAGTTGGTAGAGGTGATACGTCCGCGTCACGAACCAGCCGGGGAAGCCGCGCAGCATGAAGCCGGGGATTTGCGCGATGCCCTTGTAGCGTCCCAGCGTCGCGACCTGGCCGAGCATCCGGTAGCGGTACGGCTTGCGCTCCCCATTCAGGTTCTTCGCGAGGCGGCGCGCCTGCCGCAGCGCGTGCTGGCAGGTCGGCGGATCGACCTCACCCGGCGTGGCGAGATTCGGCACCCGTGCGCCGTCGCCGAGCGCCCACACGTGCGGGAGTCCTTCGACCGCGAGGGTCGGCTCGACACGGACGCGCCCGCGCTCGTCGAGCGGCAGGCCGAACCGCTCGTTCGCGGGATTGGCGCGTACGCCGGCCGTCCACACGACCGTGCTCGTGACCACGCGGTCGCCGTCCGAGAGGACGGCCGCGTGTGGGTCGAGCGAGTCGAGGGTCGTGTTCACGCGGATGTCGATCCCGCGACGCTCGAGCTGGCGTGCGGCGTAGTCGCCGAGCCGGTGCGGGATCTCGGGCAGGATCTTGGGGGCCGCGTCGACGAGCACCCAGCGCTGCTCCGCCTCGCGGAGCGTCGGGTAGTAACGCAGCGCGTCGCGCACGAGGTCGTGCAGCTCGGCCAGCGCCTCGACGCCCGCGTACCCGGCGCCGATGAAGACGAAGGTCAGCTCACGGCGCTGCTGTCCCGCGCTTGGTGCTGCCGCTGCCGCTTCGAGGCGTCGCAGCACGTGGTTGCGAAGGTGGATGGCGTCGGCGAGCGTCTTGAAGCCGAGCGCATGATCCGCGAGCCCGGGGATCGGCAGCGTCCGCGAGACCGCGCCCAGCGCGACGACGACGTCTTCGTATTCGAGCGTGAGCAGACCTTCGTCGGTCTCTACCTGCGCCCGTCGCCGCTGGGAGTCGAGCTCCGTCGCGCGGCCGAGCAGCAGCTCCGCGTGCGGGCACATCATCCGGAGCGGCACGACGACGTGCCGTGGCTCGAGCGTTCCGGACGCCGCCTCGGGCAGCAGCGGCGTGTAGAGCATGAAGTTCTCCGGCGACACGATCGTCGCGCCGCGCTTGCCGAGCAGGCGCGCAACGTAGCCGCCGGCGAAACCGCCGCCGATCACGAGCGTGCCGCCGAGCGCCGTGCGAATCAGTCGACTCGGCGGTAGATCCCTGCGGTGCGCGAGAGCAGTCGCTCGTCGACGAGATACCGCCTGAGCGATGCGTAATCGTCGTGAGAGCGGCCGAGCAGCTCGTTGACCTCCGGCTCGGTGTACTCGACGCCCTCGTCGAACCGGCCGGCGAGGTACTCGAGCACGACACGTCGCTGCGATGCGCGAACCGGGATCGCCGTCAAGCGGCCGTCCTCGACGAAGTTCCGCAGGACCTGCGCCTGCTCCGACGTCGCGCCGGGAAGCTCACGCCTCCTCGGCGGCCGGTCGCGCGCGGCTGCGCGGAACGACGCGATGTCGACGCGCAGTCCGTCTTTCTGCTCGACGACGCCGGCCGCGATCAGCCGCGGCAGCGCTCGGCGGACGTCGCGAGGCTCGAGCCCGCCGGTCTCCGCGACCTCGTCGATCGTTTGCGCTCCGAGGGTGATCGCCGCTACGACGCGCAGCCGCTGCTCGTCGCCGAGAAGGCCGGTGAGAGTCGCGGCGCCCACAGCCGGACGATAGCGCCGTCAAAGATCCTTGACGAGGTAGATCAGCGTGTCGTCGACCTCGAGCGGACCGTTGCGCAGCATCACCGTCCCCCGAACGCGCTGTGGGTCGAGCCCGGCATTGCGAAACCCGGCCCGCTCGTAGAGCGCGCGGGCAGCGTTGTTGGCAATGCCGTAGCTGAGGCTGATGAGCGTATGCCCGCGCTCGGCCGCCGCACGTTCCGCATGGAGCGTCAGCTCGGTCGCGACGCCGCGCCGCCGGTGCTCGGGGCGTACGAAGACGTCCTGGATCTCCGGCACGCCGATGGTGGTGCCGCTCCAGGCGACGTGCGCGTGACCGACCGGATCGTCGCCGTCCCAGGCCACGAAATACGTCTGGTGTCTGCCGAGGCGCGCGAGCGGAAGCCTGTCGCCGATGCGCTCGGCGTCGCTGCCGCTCAGCTCGCGGATGTGGATGCCGCCACCAGCCGCCGGAGGAACGTCAGCGCGCCACCCTTGTCCAGCATCTCGTTCAAGTTGCCGCATTTCGGGCTCTGCACGCACGAGGGGCAGCCCTCCGCGCACGGACAGCCTTCGAGCATCCGCGCCGTGTCGGCCACCCAGCCCTCGAAGGCGTCGAAGCCGCGCTCGGTGATGCCCACGCCGCCGGCGTGGCCGTCGTAGATGAAGACCGTCGGTCGTCCGGTCTGGAAGTGGATGTTCGTCGAGAGGCCGCCGATGTCCCACCGGTCGCACATCGCCCATAGCGGCAGCAACGCGATCATCGAATGCTCGGCCGCGTGCAGCGTTCCGAGCAGGGTCGGCATCTGCTCGAGCCCCGCGAGCTGCTCCGGCTCCGGCAGGTACCAGATCGCCTCCGTGTCGAAGCTCGTCTCGGGCAGATCGAGATCGACTGTCTCGAGTGTCGACTGGTCGCGGACGGATTTCTTCTGGTACGCGACCACGCGCTCCGTGACCGAGATCCGGCCGAACGAGAGGTCGAGCCCGCAGCGGTCCTCGGTGCGCAGCGTTTGCTCGATCGCCGTGTTCGTCTCCTTCTTCGCCTGTGTGTAGTAGTCGCCGCTGTAAGGCGTCACGACGGCGGTGCGCGCCTGCAGATCGAGCTCTCGAACGAGATAGCTCGCCCCAAGGTGCAGATACACGGCGCCTTCGTGCACGGTCGAGTACGCGCGCTCGCGCTCGACGATCCCGAGCACCGTCCCCGTCTGCCCCTCGACGACTGCAAACGTGTCCGGGGTCGTCGAACGTAGCCCGAACTGCCCGGCCGGATAGTCGCGCCCCGCCCAGACGTAGCCGCTCTTCGTGTGCTTCAAGTCCGGCAGCACGGCAGCCCGCTCGAGCGCCTCGTCTCCGAGCGTCGCGCGGTCGGCATCGTCGACCGGCGCCTCGAACGCCGCAGCGCGCACGTGGCCGTCGAGCACCCGGGGGTTCGCATGGTCGAGGATCGCAGCCTCGACGCGGCGGCCGAGCAGCGTCTCCGGCTCGCGCATGAAGTACTGGTCGAGCGCGTCCTCGCTCGCAATCAGGACGGCAAGCCCGTGCCCGCGCCGCCCCGCACGTCCCCACTGCTGGCGCAGTGACGCGACCGTGCCGGGGAAACCGACCGAGATGGCGCAGTCGAGCAGCCCGATGTCGATGCCGAGCTCGAGGGCGTCGGTCGCCGCGACGCCGAGCAGCTCGCCCTCAACGAGGCGTCGCTCGATCTCGCGGCGCTGCGCCGGGGTGTAGCCGGCGCGATATGGGGCGAGCCGCGCTCCGGTCTCGCTGTCGACGCGATCGACCGTGAACCTGTGGATGAGCTCGGCCGCCTTGCGACTCTTGGCGAAACAGATCGTGCGCAGGCCGCGCGACACGAGACCGGCCATGAGCCGCGACGCCTCGCCGAGTGCGCTCGCGCGCAGGCCGAGCTCGGCATCGAGGAGCTCGGGGTTCCACAATGCGATCGTCCGCTCGGCGCGCGGCGCCGCGTCGTCGCCCACGACGGTCGCGGCGACGCCCCCGAGCGAAGCGGCCAGCTCGCCCGGATTGGCGATGGTCGCCGACGCGAACAGCAGCTGCGGGTCTGCGCCGTAGACACCCGCGAGCCGCCGCAGCCGCCGCAAGACGTTCCCGACGTGCGATCCGAAGACTCCGCGGTAGACGTGGGCCTCGTCGACCACGATGTAGCGCAGGTTGTGCAGCACGTCTGCCCAGCGGTCGTGGTGCGGCAGCACCCCGACGTGCAGCATGTCCGGATTGGTCAAGATCACGTTCGCCCAGCGGCGGATCTGCCAGCGGCGCTCTCCCGGCGTGTCGCCGTCGTAGATCGCAGCGCGCACGTTCGGCGCGCGGAGCTCGTTCAGCGCCCGCGCCTGGTCCTGCGCCAGGGCCTTCGTCGGATAGAGGTACAGCGCGCGCTCCTTCTGCTCGCGCGCGATCGCATCGAGCACCGGGAGGTTGAAAGCGAGCGACTTCCCGGACGCCGTGCCCGTCGCGAGGATCAGATGCTCGCCCCGCGCGGCGACGTCCCACGCGGCGCGCTGGTGCTCGTAGAGCGCGTCGAAGGGAAGCGCGGCACGCAACTTCTCGTCGAGCTCGTCGGGCAGCAGTGCGACGCGCGCATCGGCCGCGGGAACGGACTCGACGTGGGCGAGCTCTTCGCCCTCGAGCAGGTCGTCCCACGTGGCGGCGCCGACCGCCATCAGTCGAGCGTCGTGAAGAGCGTGAGCTGCGTCCCGTCGGGTGCCGTCAGGCGGACGTTGCGGTCGTTCCAGGGCGTCGTGACGGGTCCGCCGACGAGGGTCGCGCCGGCACGTCGCAGCTCCTGCGCGACCGCGTCGCTGTCGTCCACCTGGATCGCGACTCGCACCGGTCCCGCGACGCGTCGGCCGACCTCGATCCGGTCGATCTCGGCGGCGTGGGCCTCGTCGACGAGCTCGAGTGTCGCCCGGCCCGCCGAGAGCAGCACGACCTGCCCGCCTTCGCTTTCCCACACGGCCTCGACGTCGAGCCCGAGCGCGTCGCGGTAAAAGCGCAACGCCGCGTCGAAGTCGGGAACCGTCAGCACCAGGCGTAGCTCCTTCACGTCGGGCACAGGCGACACGGTACCCTGGGGTGACCGGGGTGCCTTCGGGCTGAGATCACACCCGTTGAACCTGATCCGGTTCGTACCGGCGAAGGGAGAGAGTTGATTCGAAGATGTCTCACAATTGCCGGCTCCGACTCGGGCGGCGGCGCAGGGATCCAGGCCGATCTGAAGGCGTTCGCGGCCGCGGGTTGCTACGGCATGAGCGCGATCGTCGCGCTGACCGCACAGAACACACAGGGCGTCACGGCCGTGCACGAGGCACCGCCGGAGCTCGTCCGCGCGCAGCTCGAGGCGGTGTACTCCGATCTCGGCGTCGACGCCGCGAAGACGGGGATGCTGTTCTCCGCCGCCGTCATCGACACCGTTGCGGACTTTCTCACGCCGCGACGCGTGCCACTCGTCGTCGACCCCGTGATGATCGCGAGCTCCGGCGCAAAGCTCCTACGGGACGACGCCGTCGAGACGCTCGTCACGCGGCTCTTCCCGCTCGCGACCGTCGTGACGCCGAACCTGCATGAAGCCGAGTCGCTCGCGCAGACCTCGGGCACCCGGCGCGAGCTCGCCGAGCGGATTCACGCGCTCGGCGCGCCGGCCGTGCTCGTCACGGGCGGACACGGGGACGACGCCGTCGATCATCTCTTCGACGGCGAGCGGCACGTCGACATCCCGGTGAAGCGCTACGACGTGCGCGCGACCCACGGCGCCGGCTGTACCCATTCGGCCACGCTCGCAGCGGCACTGGCCAAGGGATTGTCCCTGGACGTGGCTGCGCGGGAGGCAGCGAGCGTCGCGTCGGCTGCGGTACGCAACGGACTTGCCGGCCTCGGCGCGGGAGACGGCCCGGTCGACGTCTTCGGGCTGAGCGCGGCATGAGCCTCTCGGCGGGAACGACTCTGGGCCTGATCCGCGAGCGGAAGCCGCTCGTCCATCAGATCACGAACTACGTGGTGATGAACGAGACCGCGAATGCGACGCTCGCGCTCGGCGCGCTGCCCGTCATGGCGCACGCCCAGGAGGAGGTCGAGGAGATGATCGGTCTCGCGAGTGCGCTCGTCCTCAACATCGGCACGCTCTCCCCGGACTGGGTCGAGGCGATGGTCGCCGCGGGCAAGGCCGCGAACGCAGCAAGCACGCCCGTCGTGCTCGATCCGGTCGGCGCGGGCGCGACCCGTTACCGCACCGACACGGCCAAGCGGATCCTGGGCGAGGTCGACGTGACGGTGCTGCGCGGGAACCAGGGCGAGATCGCGACGCTCGTCGGCGTTGCCGCCGAGGTGCGCGGGGTCGAGTCGATCGGCGCCCGAGACGACGCCGCCGACCTCGTCCGTCTCGCAGCGCGAAACCTCGAGGTGGTCGCGTCGGTCACGGGAGCTGTCGACCATGTGTCGGACGGCGACCGCGTGCTCGCCGTCGCGAACGGCCACGAGCTCCTTGCGTCGGTGACCGGGACGGGCTGCATGTCGAGCGCAGTGACAGGCTGCTTCCTCGCGGTCAAACAGGACGAGCCCCTCGACGCGGCGGCCGAGGCGCTTGCTGCATTCGGCGTCGCCGGCGAGGACGCTGCGCGCGACGCGAACGGCCCCGGGTCGTTTCACGTCGGCCTGTATGACGCGCTCGCGGCGCTCGACCCGGCCACACTCGACGGGCGCACGAAGATCTCGTGAGGCTGCACGCGCTCGTCGACGAGCTCGACACCGCGCGAGGCGCGCTCGAGGGCGGGGCGACCGTCGTGCAGTGGCGCTTGAAGGACGCGCCGCGCGTCGACGTCGTCGAACGCGGCCGCGCGACGCGGAGTCTCTGCGCGCGCCACGCCGTTCCGTTCGTCGTGAACGACGACGTCGAAGCTGCGCTGATGCTCGGCGCCGACGGCGTGCACCTCGGCCGCGACGACCCGGGTGCGGACACTGCGCGCGAGCACGGTCTGCTGCTCGGTCTGTCGGCAGCGACGCTCGACCAGGCGCGCGAGGTCGATGGGGCGTGCGACTACGTGGGGGTCGGGCCGATCTGGGAGACGCCCTCGAAGCCCGACGCCGATCCGGCGATCGGGCTCGGCGGGCTTCGCGAGATCTGCGCCGCGGTCTCGGTTCCCGTGGTCGCGATCGGCGGGATCGACGCGTCGAACGCGGCCGACTGCATCCGCGCCGGTGCGGCAGGTGTCGCCGTCATCCGCGCCGCTCAGGACGCCGCTGCGCTCCGCCGCGCGATCGATGAAGCTCTCTGAGCTCGGCGAGCTCGGGTTGCTGGCCGAGCTCGAGCGGCGCGGCCTGATCCAGCACGTCGAGCACGACGCGGCCGCTCTGTCGGAGGGGTTCGTCGTCACCCAGGATGCGCTGGTCGAGGGCGTTCACTTCCGGCTCGACTGGATCTCGTGGCGCGACCTCGGCTTTCGCGCGGCGGCCGTGAACCTGAGCGACCTCGCGGCATCGGGCGCGGAGGCGGAGGCCCTGATCGTGACGCTCGCCGCGCCTGCCGACACCGACGAGGCTGACATCGTCGAGCTGTACGAAGGGATCGCCGAGGCGGGGATTCCGGTGCTCGGCGGCGATACGTCCCGTGCGGGCGACCTGATGCTCAGCGTGACCGCGGTCGGGCGCGCGGAGCGGATTCCGGGAAGAAGCGGGGCACGGCCCGGCGATGCGCTCGTCGTCACCGGTCCGCTCGGCGCAGCCGGCGCCGCGTTTCGCGACGAGCGTTACGTCCGCCCACCGCTGCGGCTCGCCGAAGGCCGGGAGCTCGCTGCTCAGGCGCACGCGATGCTCGACCTCTCCGACGGTCTCGCTGTCGACGCCGCGCACATCGCTGCGCGCTCGCGCTGCAGGCTCGTCGTCGAGCTGGAGCGGGTGCCGCTCGCGGACGGGGCCGAGCTCGAGGACCTGGCGTTCGGCGAGGACTACGAGCTCCTGGCGGTGGTGGCGGAACCGACCCGCTTTGCGGTGGTCGGGCGCTGCGAGGAAGGCGACGGCGTCGCTCTGACGCTGAACGGCGAGCCGTACGAGCTAGCCGGCGGCTGGGAGCACTTCCGCTAGCAGGCGCTCGTAGTGCGAGCGAGGGCGCGCGCCGATGAGGGTCGCCTTGGCTTCGCCGCCGTCGAAGAGGATCGCGGTCGGAATCGAGAGGACGTCGTAGCGCGCGGCGGTCACCGGGTTCTCGTCGATGTTGAGCCTTGCGAACTCGACGCGGCCGCGGTTGTCGGCCTCGAGCTGTTCGAGGATCGGGTCGACCGCGCGGCAGGGCCCGCACCACGGGGCCCAGAAATCGAGCACGACCGGGGCGTCGCAGTACAGCACGTCGTGCTCGAACGTCGCGTCGGTCACCTCGAACACCGCGTCAGCGTAGCCGCCCGGAGAGCGCTGCGAGCCGCAGGGCCGGCACTTTCCAGATCGCCTCGGCCACAATCGTCTTGGACATCTTCGACCCGCCGGCCTCCCGGTCGACGAACGTGATCGGGACCTCGACGACGCGAAAGCCGGAGCGCAGCGCGCGGTACGTCGTCTCGATCTGGAACGCGTAGCCCTTCGAGTCGATCGCATCCAGATCGATCGTCTCGAGCACGCGTCGCCGGTAGCACTTGAAGCCGCCGGTCAGGTCGCGGATCGGGGTGCCGAGCAGCGTGCGCGCGTACCACGAGCCGCCGGCGGAGACGAACCGTCTCAGCAGGCCCCAGTCGCGTACCGCGCCGCCGGGCACGTAGCGGGAGCCGAGCACGACATCGGCGTCCGCTGCCGCTGCGACGAGGCGCGGCACGTCGTCGGGGTCATGGGAGAAGTCGCAGTCCATCTCGAGCACGAGCTCGGCGCCGTCGGCGAGTGCGCGACGGAAGCCGGCGAGATAGGCCGGACCGAGACCTTCCTTGCGCTCGCGGTGCAGTACGCCGACGTAGTCGAGCTCGCGCGCGAGGCGGTCGGCAATCTCTCCGGTGCCGTCGGGCGAGTTGTCATCGACGACGAGCACACGCACGCCCTTGTCGCCGAGCGCGCGCAGCATGGGCTCGAGATTCTCGCGCTCGTTGTACGTGGGGAGGCAGACGACGGCGAGAGGCACCTACGTATATTCAACGTGGTGAGCAAGGCCCTTCCCCGCAACGTCGATGTCGCGGATCAGCTCGAGTTGCTGGCCGATCTGCTCGAGATCGAAGGGGAGGCTTCGTTCCGGGTGCTCGCGTACCGCAAGGCCGCGACGCGCATCCGCGAGACGTCGGGCTCGGTCGCGGAGCTGGCGCTGAACGGCCGCGCCAAGGACCTGCAGGGAATCGGGAAGACGATCGAGGAGAAGATCGTCCAGGTCGTCGAGGACGGCGAGATGCACGCGCTGACGAAGCGCAAGAAGATCATCCCGCCGGAGGTCGTTTCGTTCATGCGCCTGCCCGGGCTCGGCCCGAAGACGGCGGCGCGGATCTGGAAAGAGCTCGGGGTCACGACGGTCGACGAGCTGAAGCGCGCAGCCGAGCAGGAGCAGCTGCGGACGCTCGCCGGGCTCGGCGCGAAGACGGAGGAGCGCATCCTCAAGGCGCTCGCGGAGAAGAAGGAGGAGCCGTCCGACCGCCGCCTGCTCGGCGACGGGCTCGGTGCACTTCTCGCGGTCGTCTCCGTGCTGCGCGACCATCCGGCTGCGGTGAAGGTGTCGGAAGCGGGCAGCGCCCGACGGCGCAAGGAAACGTTTCGCGATCTGGACATCATCGCCACTGCCAGGGACGCCGAGGCGTTGATCGACTACTTCACCAAGCTGCGTTGGGTGATCGAGGTCGTCGCGAAAGGCCCGACAAAGGCGACCGTGCTGTCGAACGAAGGCTTGCGCTTCGACCTCCGCGTCGTGCCACCGAAGTCGTACGGCAACCTGCTGCAGCACTTCACCGGCTCGAAGCACCACAACGTCGCGCTCCGCGAGCGGGCGGTGAAGGACGGGCTATCGGTTTCCGAGTACTCGATCACCGTCGTCGAGACCGGAAAGGACCTGACCTACGCCGACGAGGCGAAGGTGTACGAACGGC